>NZ_PDDM01000009.1 GCF_002914585.1 Pseudanabaena sp. BC1403 | reverse complement strand
GCTAAGCGGTTACGATTGCCGAGCAATATCATTTTGATATTTCAGCCTGCTCATTCTCCAGAATTAAACCCAATTGAGCGCGTTTGGTTATATTTGAAGCAAGGGTTGCGCTTTACTTTACCCAAAAATATGGATGAGTTGCGGCTTTTGGTGAAGAATCGTCTCTCCGAAATGACTAAATCTGTCATTGCTTCCCTTGTCGGTAGAGATTCCATACTGGATGCTCTATCTGTTGCCTCTCTTTTGTGATTTGGTATAACATATTTATCATCTCCACTGACTATAGAGGGTAGCAAGTCGTTAGTAATCTGTCATGCTTGATTGTTTTATAAAAGCGATCGCCATCAACTCAATCTCAACAATCCGCGATCGCCTTAAATATCACTCATCAAAAAGCGATCGCCCCAACTCAATCTCAACAAAAAAGTGATCGCCCCAATCACAAACAATCAAAAAGCGATCACGCCCAACCTAAATCTCAAAAACCCGTGATCTCTTAAATACTATATAATATTTGCAAAATAGTCGTAAAACTATCGCCCTAAGCTTTTGTCACATGGAAAGAAAAAAGATTCTAATCACAACTAAAACTTATCCATCTATTAGTACAAAGTATAAGGAAACTGTCTGTACGGCTGGTATATTGCTAGACGAGGAAGAGAAGCCAAAGCAGTGGATTAGGATCTATCCCATTAGATTTCGTGAATTGGAAATAGATCAAAGGTATATAAAGATGGTCTATTATTAGCGCTGAGATTGAACGGAATGAGAAAGATTTTAGAGAAGAGAGCTATCGAATTGATGATACTTCTATACGTGTAATTAGAGAAATAGGAACTAAAAACAACTGGGAAGAACGTAAATCTCTAATTCTTCCCCTACAATTTGATTCTGTTGCCGAAATGCAGTCAAAAGGTAGATCTTTGGGGATTATTAAGCCTAAAAGTATAGAGAAATATTTTCTCAAGGCATCTGACCGTGAATGGAGTCCAAAACAAAAAGCCATCCAAGATCAAGGGGACTTGTTTGAAGCATCCATAGACTTGGAAAAAATCCCCTATCAGTTTGGGTATAAATTTACTGAAGCTGACGGGGCAAGACATTCCTACACAATCAGCGATTGGGAAATATGTCAACTTTATAGAGGATGTCGCAACAGATCTAAATCTGCCTCATTAGAGGAACGCGAAAAAGAAGCTATATTTAAAGTCAAGCAAAAACTAGAAGATGAGTTTTTATCTAAAAAAGATCTCTATTTTATTCTAGGTAATCTCAAAAACCACTGTAAAGTTTTCATGATTATAGGAATCTTTTATCCTCCCAAAATGTCCCAAAATAGTTATTCTCAGACTTTAAGTTTATTTGATTTATAACATGTCTAATTTAGCAACTTCCGAAAAAAAACTTATACTGACTTTCGGCTATGGAAACCGAAAAAATTATGATGTTTTTATTGATTACTTAAAAGAATTTAACGTCACTTGTGTGATTGATGTGAGACTAAGTCCTCGCGCTTGGTCTAGGAAGTGGTATGGAGCAGCTATTGAGTCTCTTTGCAATTCTAGAAATATCCAATACATTTCCAAAACATCTCTCGGTAACTTATCGGGCTGTGAACGTTGGATTCCTCCTGAGAAAACCGAGGCGGAACAAACATTATCTGAAGTTGCTGAAATAGTTGAAAGTGGAAATGTCCTAATACTTTGTGCAGAAATGGATTCTTCAAGATGCCACAGAACTGAAGTTGCATCAAAGCTAAACAGTTTGACGAATATATTGGTTAAGCATCTCAAGTAAAATTTTTTGAACAGCCTTTATTTCAAAAAGATTGCTTCGATCGCATCCGTAATTTTCACAGATCAGGATCAATGTCACAGTGGTAAAGGTAAATTAGTAGGTAGAACTAACAGCAAAAGCAAAACTAGATATGTTTGATGAAATCGCCGATAAATTTGAGGCGGCTTGGAAAAAGTTACGCGGACAGGACAAAATCTCTGACTCCAATATCCAAGGCGCGATTCGCGAGGTACGCAGGGCGCTATTAGAGGCAGATGTCAACTTACAGGTTGTCAAAGAATTTGTCGAAGAAATCTCCAAACAGGCTCAAGGCGCTGATGTCATCGCAGGTGTGCGCCCCGATCAGCAATTTATCAAGATCGTCTATGACGAATTAGTCAGGACGATGGGCGAGGCAAATGTGCCGCTCGCAGAGGCTGCCAATAGCCCAACAGTAATTTTGATGGCAGGTTTGCAGGGTACAGGTAAAACGACTGCTACCGCCAAATTAGCTTTACATTTACGCAAACTAGAGCGCACGACTTTATTGGTCGCCACTGACGTATATCGTCCTGCGGCGATCGATCAGTTGATTACCCTTGGTAAGCAAATCAATGTACCAGTCTTTGAAATGGGTGCAGATGCTGACCCTGTGGAGATTGCGCGACAAGGCTTAGCAAAAGCTAAAGAATTAGGCGTTGATACCGTGATCGTCGATACTGCTGGACGCTTGCAGATCGATCGCGACATGATGGATGAACTCAAGCGCGTCAAGGATGCGATCGCACCCGATGAAGTGCTGCTGGTTGTCGATGCGATGACAGGACAAGAGGCGGCGACATTAACTCGTACATTCCATGATGAGATTGAGATTACAGGCGCGATCTTGACCAAGATGGATGGTGATACTCGCGGTGGTGCGGCACTATCAGTAAGGCAGATTTCGGGACAGCCGATTAAGTTTATTGGTGTGGGCGAAAAGGTCGAGGCACTGCAACCCTTCTATCCCGAACGCATGGCTTCACGGATTTTAGGCATGGGCGATGTGCTGACGTTAGTTGAGAAAGCTCAAGAAGAAATCGACATCACCGATGCAGCTCAACTTCAAGAGAAAATCCTTAAAGCTCAGTTTGACTTTGACGACTTCCTCAAGAATACCCGCATGATGAAAAACATGGGTTCCTTTGGTGGGATGTTGAAAATGCTTCCAGGCATGAAAATCAATGACGCGCAAATCCAAGAGGCAGAAAAGCAACTCAAGCGCTGCGAATCAATGATTAGCTCGATGACAAAACAGGAAAGGAAAGATCCCGACCTAATTGCGAAAAGTCCTAGTCGTAAACAACGGATTGCTAGCGGTGCTGGTTATAAACTTCAGGATGTAACTAAGCTCGTCGCTGATTTCCAGAAAATGCGATCGCTAATGCAGCAAATGGGACAAGGCAAGATGCCTAACTTCCCTGGAATGCCCAACATGGGCGGCGGCGGGTTCCCTGGAATGGGCGGCATGGGCAACCAAGCCCCAGCGGGCAATCCTGTTTATGGCAAGAAGAAGAAAAAGAAAAAGGGATTTGGAGAATTATAGTTTGCAAATCTGTAGGGGTTTAGCATTTGCGCCACCATTTCTAAACTCTCCACCAAAATCTCAATCCGCAAATGCTAAACCCTCTAGGCTTTAACCGATCAATTTCCCCTTCGTTTTGAGATTAAGGGCAAAGCATTCCCAAATTCAAAGGATCTAAGAATTTATAAATTTCTGCGGGAATGCTTTGCCCCTACATAAATGTCTTAAATTAATCACCAATTACCAAAATCAAATGCAACCAAAAATCATTATTCATGGCGGCGCAGGTAGCACTGTCGAAAGTAAAGGCGGCTATGAACCTGTCCGCAAATCTCTATTTGCCGTACTTGAAACCGTTTATCCAATGCTACTTGATGGAACTAAGGCGATCGATGCTGTTGTCAAGGCTTGTCAAATGCTCGAAGATGATCCCCGATTTAATGCTGGGACTGGCTCCGTATTGCAGTCCGATGGACAGGTGCGGATGAGTGCTTCGATTATGGACGGCGATCGCCAAAGTTTTAGCGGTGTAATTAATACAGCTAGAGTCAAAAACCCTATTGATCTCGCTAAACATTTACAAACTAGTGACGATCGCGTTTTATCCGATTACGGCTCGGCGGAACTCACCCGTGAACTCGGCATCCCAATTTATAATCCACTCACTGATGAACGCCTCGCTGAATGGGTGGAAGAGCGTAAGACCAACTTCACTCGCAAAATGGCAGATGTGGCGATGGGGACAATTGGCGTAGTTGTTCTCGATCTATATGGCAGCATTTGTGCAGGCACATCAACAGGGGGGCGAGGCTTTGAGCGCATCGGCAGAGTCAGCGACTCAGCAACTCCTGCGGGGAACTATGCCACTAAGTTTGCAGGGGTAAGCTGTACTGGTGTCGGCGAAGATATTCTCGATGAGGGCTTTGCAACTAGGGTTGTGGTGCGTGTCACCGATGGCATGACTCTTCAGCAAGCTGTCGAAAAGTCGATTAATGAAGCGAAAAGCCGCGATCGCGATTTTGGGGCAATTTGTCTTGATGCTACTGGCGCGATCGCTTGGGGCAAAACTTGCCCTGTATTGTTTGCTGCATATCATGATGGCGAAAAAATGCAAGATACTTTATAAAGATCCAGCTATTCTCATTTTTAAAATTGGTTTTGATTAAAGTCCGCTGTCAGCGGACTTTAATCAAAACCAATTTTGGGATTTGCAGCGCCGTCGGCGTTGCGAATCCCAAAATTGGTTTCATAATGAGAATTGCTAGTAAAGATCTAATCGGTCTTTACCACCTATGACGATGAAAAACTATTTTTGATTGTTGCGATTAATTAAAGATGAGCTAAGCTCTTCAAGAGGCATGAACTGAAACTGTATGAAAGATGTAATCGTGATCGGCGCAGGAATGGCTGGCTTAACCTGTGCTCAACAACTAAAGCAAGCAGGGCTAGATGTCACCATCGTTGAAAAATCCGCAGGAGTCGGTGGACGTATGGCAACTAGACGTTTGCAAGGAACTTGGGTCGATCATGGAGCACAACTGCTTTCAGTTAAAAGTGACAACTTTGGCAGGTTTATACGTAAACTGCAAGAAAAAGGCATCGTTCAAGAATGGACGCGCAATGTTTACCAACTGTCATCATCTGGCTTGCGTCCTCCCAATGCCGATGAGCGTCATCCTCGATATTGCTGTCCTATGGGCATGACTGCGATCGCAAAATATCTTGCTAACGAAATTCCGATTATTAACAATGCCCGTATTGTCGGTGTTAGTCACAACGATATCAAATGGCAATTAGTGACTGATCGCCAAGAAGTCCTCGAAACTTCAGCGATCGTGTCTACTATTCCTGCGCCCCAATTTTTGCCGATATTTGAAGAGGTACTAGCGCCAGCACCAAGCTTTTTGCAAGCCGTGCAATCAGTCAAATTTGCCCCCAGTGTGACGATCATGGCTGGGTACAATGCTAGTAATTCTGTGCCAGTAGAATGGCAAGCAATTAGATGTATTAATGATCCGATTCTTGACTGGATTAGCTACGATAGCAGCAAACATCCAGACAAAGCTATGCAACCTGTCTTTGTCTTGCAAAGTACGGCTGAATTTGCCAAACAATCAATGGAAGAACCAGATCTAGAAATCGCAGGTAAGCCATTGCTCAATCAAGTTGGCAGATTATTAGAAAAATGGTTAGCCAGTCCTGAATGGTGGCAAGTTCATCGCTGGCGCTATGCCCTTGCAGAAGAGTCTTTAGGCGTTTCTTGTTTATCCACATCAATACCTTTGTCTCTTGTATGTGCAGGTGATTGGTGCGCTGGCAAAAATATTGAAGCCGCCTATCATTCAGGACTTGCGGCGGCTGAATCTGCGATCGAATTGCTCAAAGCTTAAAACTAGAAATAAAATGGCGGCTGTCACCCGCTAAACAATGATAAGCACCTCGGCATAATTAAAAACCCAGAGCCAAAAAACTGTACTGCCCGCGCAGCGGGCAGTACAGTTTTTTGGGTTTTATACTTAATTGCTTAGCCACTTAATTTCTGATTTTTGAATAAAGTGATTGACAATCAATACAATCCTTTGAGATGATTGATGATTGTGAGATTTTATTGATTGAGCATAAAGACCCTTGGCTAATGTAATTGTTATTGGGGCGCAGTGGGGTGATGAAGGTAAAGGTAAAATTACCGACTTGCTGAGCCGCTCCGCAGATGTCGTTGTCCGCTATCAAGGCGGTAATAATGCAGGACATACGGTCGTTGTTGGCGATCGCACCTTTAAGCTACACCTGATTCCTTCAGGAATCCTGTATCCCAAAACGGAATGCATCATTGCCAATGGCACTGTGATCGATCCGAAGGTGCTTCTTGAAGAAGTGGATCGACTCAAAGATTTGGGTATATCGACAGAAAACCTGTTTATTTCTGAAACCGCCCATGTCACAATGCCCTACCATCGTGAGCTTGATCGTGCCTCTGAGGCACAAAGAGCCGAGCATAAAATAGGTACAACTGGGCGTGGTATTGGTCCAACCTACGCGGATAAATCTGAGCGCGTCGGTATCCGTATAATTGATTTGATGGACGAAAAACGTATGCCTAAAAAGCTGCGTTGGGCGATCGAGCAAAAAAACATTGTTTTACAAAAGCTCTATAATTTAGAACCGCTTGATGTTGAATCAATCATCGAAGAATATCGCGGCTATGCTGATCGCTTGCGTCCTCATGTGGTCGATGCTTCACTAAAAATTGATGCAGCTATCCGTGAACGTCGCAATATTTTGTTTGAAGGCGCACAAGGAACTTTACTTGATCTTGATCATGGAACCTATCCTTATGTCACATCTTCAAACCCTGTCGCAGGCGGTGCTTGTATTGGCGCAGGCGTGGGGCCAACTTGCATCGATCGCGTGATCGGTGTTGCCAAAGCATATACAACTCGTGTTGGAGAAGGGCCTTTCCCCACTGAGTTGCATGATGAAATTGGCAATCACATCGGTGAGCGTGGTGCAGAATTTGGCACAACCACAGGACGCAAACGCCGTTGTGGTTGGTTTGATGGCGTAATTGGTCGTTATGCAGTTCGCATTAATGGACTAGATTGCCTTGCTGTCACCAAACTGGATGTCCTCGACGATCTCGAAGAAATCAAGGTTTGTACTGCCTACGAACTTGATGGCAAAGTCCTGCGCGACTTCCCTAGTGATGCTCGTGCCTTTGCTAGAGCAATCCCCATCTACGAAACCCTTCCTGGTTGGAAGCAATCAACTAGCGAATGCAAAGTCGTTGACGATTTGCCCAAAGAAGCAAAAGACTATCTTAAGTTTCTTGCTGATCTGACGGGAACTCCAATCGCGATCATCTCTCTAGGCGCAAGCCGAGGACAAACCATCATTGTGGAAGACCCAATTCATGGGCCCAAACGTGGTTTGTTGAGAGCTTAGTCTTTTAATTGTCGTTTTCACTAAAAACGACAATTAAAAGTTAGTTACTAAATTACCAATCACTAAATTATCAAAATGCAACTACAAATAAACGCTACTACTCGTCCTCCAGCTAACAATCGCGCCCTCCGTCGCAATGGTCAAATTCCTGCAACTGTTTATGGACATAAAGGATCTGAATCGATCTCGATCACTTTAGATGCTAAAGAAGCAACTACTCTATTACGCGAAGCCACGATCAACAACACAATGATCGAAGTAAATGTAACTGATGGCGACTTCAAAGGCAAAACATTATTGCGCGAAGTTCAAAACCATCCCTACAAACCTGCTATTTATCACCTCAGCTTTTTTGCGATCGAGTCTCAGTCGAAGATTGAAGTAGACATTCCTCTGCACTTCGTCGGTGTACCAGTGGGTGTAAAAGTTGGTGGTGGCTCCATTGACACAATCAAAAACCATGTACGTGTAGCTTGTGCTCCAAACAATATCCCTGAAAGCTTTGAAATCGATATTACTAATCTTGATATCGGCAAGGGTGTCCATGTTAGTGAAATTGCTTACCCTGAAGGTGTTAAGCCTGTAACTGAAACCACTGCTCTTGTTATTACCATTCTCAAGAAATAAAGAAAGGGCGCTAAGCGCCCTTTCTTTATATTTAAATAGGGTTGTGACGCAAAGCGCCACAACCCTATTTATTCAATTAAGAGGGTAAATACCCCACCGCTCTGCGGTGTAAGTAAATTCTAGTAAAAAAGAATTTGATACCCCGTCCGCTTGCGGCGGGGTGATTCATTACAGCAATTATCGATACCAAGAAAGTTTTTGAAAGTATTGCTAAGCAACACTTTCAAAAAATTTCTCGGTTCGGTTTTGAGCGCAAAGCGCTAAAAGTCTATACAAGAACTATATGCCGATCGCGATCAACCTTTAGCCATCCTTCATCTTGTAATAGCTTCATTGCTCTAGTCACAGTTACACGAGTACTGCTAATGGCGCTGGCAAGATGTTGATGCGTAAGGCGAACGGTTAAACGAGTTCCACCTTCGACAGGAATGCCGACTTCTTGCTTGAGCAAAAGCAGAATTTGACGGAGACGCTCTTCTACCCGTTTGTTACTAACTAGGGCTAATAAAGACTCGGTTTGCTGAAGCCGACGATTGAGGTGTTGCAAAATCCCTTGATAGAGTAGTGGGGAATTCTCTAACTCGATCAAAGTAAAGCGCATCAAGTCAATATCTGATAGAGCGATCGCTTGATATGGGTCGAGGTTTGTTAGAGGTAAGCCAAAGGGCATTGCTTGCACCGCAAAGCCAACCAAAACTTCATCACCTGAAGGATGCAAGGTATTGAGTTGCACCACTCCGCGACAAACCACCCAGACTTCATGGGGATACATGGGAATGATTTGTCCACTTTTGTAAGTGTGCATGGTGCGACCGCGATAAATTTCTTCGAGCGATCGCCGCCAGTCAGTTACTGAGGTTGTGGAGTTAAGATTGAAACTTGAGAACGTATATGTCATAAAAGCGTGAGGTACACATTTGTAATCCTATGTGTTTCTCGACACTATCGGGTTAAGCCTAGTTTATCTAATCAATAAATTTTTCTTAAATACTTAAATAAACCGAAAAAGGTGTCACGAAGTGACACCTTTTTCGGTTTATTTAAGAACTAGCGTAATATTATTATCCTTGGGAGGAACATCACTAAATGCTTCAAAATATTCTTTCGCTACAGTAGGAAAATTAGGGAACTCAAACTTGGCATCACCATCAGCAATATAAGCCCAAAAATAACGAAGCTCAGGAGTGAGAGTCTCGGCAAGTTCTAGAGGCAAATTAAGAGGGGGATGCGTCAATAGCCTTACTACAAATGGATGTGAGTGATCACCCATCCATTCCCGTGAGAAATGCAATAAATCAGCTTGCTCAGGAATTGATTTGACTCGAAAAGATTCAATCTCTAAGCGATCGCCTGATGCATCAGAAATGTAATTAAGAACGCGATATGGATGAGGATAGCTGACCAAAGAGCCTGTCGTAATGTCATAAAGATTGTAGCGATCGCTATAGGCAATATCCTGCACATGCAGATGTCCAGTAAAAACCAGCTTCACATTTGCTTGATGTAAAATTTTGCATAAGCGCTCAGTGTTACCAAGCATATAGCGTTTACCAAGTGCATTGCGTGACTGATCATGCATATGCTCCAGCACATTATGATGAATGGTTACTAGATTCAATTCATAATCTTGATTTTCTAGAACCAATTGCAACCAATCTAACTGCTCTTCATCAATCCAGCCAATCTGTTGACCATCAGCATCAAATTGATTGGAATTCAATCCAATTAGGCGGACATTAGGCAATACTTCACATTCATAATAGAGTTTATTTGGTTCGCTAAGCCCATATTTAAAGCCAAACTTAGTATAGTGAGGAGTGAACTGATCAAAGGTTTCTATTCTTGGTACGTCATGGTTTCCTGCAATCACATAGACAGGATAGGGAAGTTGGGCGAGGCACTCCGATAGCCATTGATGGTTCTCTGGCTCGCCATGCTGAGTGAGATCACCTGGTAAAAGTAAAAAGTCTAAATCTAGGGTAGCCAGTTGCGACAGCACCTCTTCAAATGCGGGGATACTGTACTCAACGAGATGAAATCGCGAAGGATGCTGCCAAATCGTATGGGGCAATGCGATATGCAAATCGGAGGCGATCGCAAATTTAAACTTAAGTGCCACCTAGATCCAAACCATGAATAATTACCTTTTGATTATAGGCTATAGCTAGATAAAACCCCAAAATGAGGTGTGGCACGAAGCGCCACATCTCCGCTGTAGCAATTTCCAATTAAACGAACCACAAGAAACTTTTTGAAAGCGTTGCTTTGCAACGCTTTCAAAAAGTTTCTTGGTTTGGGTTTGAGCGCAAAGCGCTGTAATTGCTATGTAATAGAGTCTAAATGCCATTTACAATGGTTGAATAACATTGTTTTAAGACCAAAATTGGAATGGCTGAATTAGCTCTATCGTCGGCTCTAGTTAATCGCGCTGCCCTCACACCGATGATGCTGCATTATATTGAGATGAAAGAGCAGTATCCTCATGCAGTGATGTTGTATCGGCTGGGGGATTTTTTTGAGGCGTTTTTTGAAGATGCAGAGCTAATTTCACGGGAATTGGAATTGGTGCTAACAGGTCGCGATGGGGGCAAAACAATTGGGCGCATTGCCATGGCAGGAATTCCTCATCATGCTCTTGATCGCTATGCTAATCAATTAGTTGAAAAGGGCTACTCGATCGCTGTTTGCGATCAAATGGAAGCTGCCTCCGAAGCGCAAGGACTAGTACGACGCGAAGTTACTAGAGTGATTACCCCTGGCACAGTGATCGAAGAGGGAATGTTGGCGGCTAAGAAAAATAATTTTTTGGTGGCGATCGCCAATGGCGGCGAGAATTGGGGCTTAGCATACACTGATATTTCTACAGGCGAGTTTTCCGTCACACAGTTAAATAGCACCGATCATTTAATTCAAGAACTATTACGATTACAACCTGCTGAAGTTTTGATTCCCATCGATGTACCAAATCCGCAATTATTTCGCGGTTCTAAAGCTGAGAAAACTGGAGCATTTTGGGAAGGAATTTCGCAGAAAAAACAATCCGTTTTACCTGAGCCTTATAGCGCTTTGCCTGAAAGCTTCTGCTATACACCGCGATCGCAAGCTCCTTTTGCCTTAGCTGAAGCCAAGCAGCGTATTCTCGACACATTCCGAGTGCGATCGCTTGAAGGTTTTGGCTGTAAAGCCTTACCTTTGGCAATTAGGGCGGCAGGTGGCATTTTAGAATATTTAGAATCCACCCAAAAAAGTGTAAAAATGCCATTGCAAGGAATTTCCACCTATGCGATCGCCGATTATCTAATTCTCGATAACCAAACGCGCCGTAATTTAGAAATCACCCAAACTGTTCGTGATGGCACTTACTATAGTTCGCTATTATGGGCACTTGATAAAACTACAACAGGCATGGGGAGCCGAGCTTTACGGCGTTGGCTATTACAACCTCTCAAGGATATTGCCGCCATTAATGAACGTCTTGATACAATTACCGAATTACTCAAACAACATTCTCTCCGCAAAAATTTGCGAAGTTGTTTGAGTCAAATCTATGATATCGAACGTTTATGCAGTCGCATTGGAGCAGGTACGGCAAATGGGCGAGATCTGATTGCTGTAGCAATGTCACTAGAAAGAATGCGTGATGTTGCCGATGTTGTCGCCAAATCTAATTCTCGCTATTTAAAAGCTTTACAGTCTGTGCCATCGGAACTATTACAACTTGGTTCACAGTTACAACGCACGCTCGTTGAAGAACCACCGATTTATATTACCGAAGGAAATATCATTCGTTCAGGAGTCAATGAGCAGCTCGATCATCTGCGTCAACAGAGTCGTGATGATGTGGAATGGTTGGCTGCTTTTGAGAAACAGGAAAAAGAACGTACAGGTATTAACACACTCAAAGTTGGCTTTAACAAAGCTTTTGGCTATTACATTAGTATCTCGCGCGGCAAAAGTGAACAGGCTCCAGATGATTACATCCGCAAGCAAACTCTCACTAATGAAGAGCGTTATATCACTCCAGAACTAAAGGAACGAGAAACAAGGATTCTCAATTCTGATAGTGAGTTAAAGCAGTTGGAATATGACTTGTTTGTGGAGTTGAGGCTACTTACAGCCAAGCATATCGAACCGATGCGAATCCTCGCTACTGCCCTCGCTGCTGCCGATGTCTTGTGTAGCCTAGCGGAAGTAGCCGTTACCTATAACTATTGCCGTCCCCAAATTACCAGCGATCGCGCGATCGCAATTCACAATGGTCGTCATCCCGTCGTTGAGCAGTCTCTCCCCGCAGGTTTCTTTGTTCCCAATTCCACTTATTTAGGCAATGAAGATCAAGCGCCTGAATGTCCAGACTTAATCGTGCTAACTGGCCCCAATATGAGCGGTAAAAGTATTTATTTACGCCAAGTTGGACTAATTCAACTGATGGCTCAAGTAGGTAGTTTTATCCCTGCGGAATCGGCGACTTTGGGGATCTGCGATCGCATATTTACCCGTGTTGGTGCAGTCGATGATCTTGCCACAGGTCAATCTACGTTTATGGTGGAAATGAATGAAACTGCAAATATTCTCAATCATGCTAAAGATCATTCCTTAGTACTGCTTGATGAGATTGGGCGCGGTACTTCGACTTTTGATGGCATGGCGATCGCATGGTCAGTCGCTGAGTATATCGCCAATAAAATCAAAGCACGCGGGATTTTTGCAACCCATTACCATGAGCTTAATGAGCTGGCAAGTTTGCTGCCCAATGTGGCTAATTTCCAAGTTACAGTCAAAGAATTAGAAGATGAAATTATTTTCTTGCACCAAGTCCAAAAAGGCGGCGCTGACCGTTCCTATGGAATTGAAGTGGGGCGCTTAGCAGGCTTGCCTGCAAGTGTGATCAGTCGTGCTAAGCAAGTATTAGAACAAATTGCAAAAAACAGTCATATTGCCACTGGATTGCGAACAGGTGGATCGACTAAAGGCGATCGCTTACAAAAGTCAGCATTAAGACTAAGTAAAGATTCGCAAAATGAAGCACAGATGACGATCTTTGATACTAATTCTCCCTAGAGTAACCACGATGAGCCTTGCAAAATGCGCTATTCTCTAGTCTTGGAGCTTTTTAACGATTGCTATGCATTACTTTAATTTTGGGCAGCTTAGTAAATATGTATAAGGGTTATCAAATATAAAATTTCTAGTAGTAAAAGCTTATGACTAGCCTCAAAAATGTCCTTGAGGAAATCGTTGTCGTCGAAGTACAAGAACAACTCAAACATCTCAGCCAAACCGCCCGCGAGGCAATTAACCTTAGCGAGGTAGCTGCTTTTGCACTAAATCGATTGCCAGCACTTTATGCAAGTACGAGCCGAGGATGGTTGCAGCAACGCAAACGTGCTCATAATGAACTCCAGCAACAGATTGTCAGTGCTGTTCAGCAGGGTTTGCTAGGAGTAAAGCGCGATCCGTTGCGGAAATCAACGAAAATTGCGGCTAGTAAGGTTGAGACACCTGCTCATATTCTTACTAAATTACAAAAACTTTTTAGTAAGCCTACTTTGCAATGGCATCAGGTTCCGCAGTTTTTTCAGGAAGCACTCACTCTAGTTAGTCACACACCTGAATATGTAAGTTTGAGCGTTAATGATCGCAATCGATTGCGAGACATAAAAGGTTATTTACAACGGAAGGATGCTCCTCAACATGGGCTTCGGGATTGGCAAAATAATGTTGAACTGCCAAATCCTGAACTTAACTCCTATATCCTTTCAGCTTCTTATTTCCTAACTAATGTTTTAGAAGATTTAGCAAAACAAGAAGTAAAAAATCAATTGATTCATATGGCAAATGTTTTGCCACGCAAAGTTGGTGTTGATGATGTATGTGCTTATGTTCTGAATCGTCTGCCTGCATTGTATGCCACCACTGAACAAGGCGTGATCTGGCAAACTCAAAAAGCTAAAGAGCAGCTATCCAGCCAGATAGAATCAACCGTAATTCAATCACTGATGACTTTGGGCAAAACACCCCGTCGTTTAGCCGATCCAATCCCTCTCCTTAAATTTGAGGGAGACTGTGAACAAGCTATTAGCGAGTTACGCCTAATTTTTCAGAGAGAAGATATTACTTGGCAGAATATTGCAACCTTAGCTGAATATGCGATCGAGCATGAAAGGCAAGGGATGACTTATTGGCGGCAGCAGTGGCGAATGCTAGGACAAATTTATAGCGAAATGTATTTAAAACCTGGGGATGCCGAGCTATCACTAAGTCATACCGCAGATGGAGAAATCTTAACCGTAAGAGCACATACTAAAGAAGCTTTTGGTTGGCTAGCAGACAATCCTAAAAATTTAGGCATTAGTACTTTACGTCTTTTTCCTGCGGTTGCAGAGATCGAACTTTACGGCTTCTTCTTAGATTTTTCAATTAACTACACTCGCGAAGAAATGGCAGCCGATGGGATCATATAGAGTTCTCTATTTTGCCTGCGGCAAAATAGAGAACTCTATACATAAGGCGGTAAAGTAAAGCTAGATCTAAAAATTTGTGTTTATGCCCTTTCAACGTTCTAGTGGAATTTTGTTGCATCCAACCTCACTACCCAGTAAATTTGGGATCGGAGATTTAGGAGAGACAGCTTATCAGTTTATTGAGTTTTTATCGCGTAGTGGTCAAAAGCTATGGCAAGTGCTGCCCCTTGGTCCCACGGGATATGGAAACTCTCCCTATATGAGCTTTAGCGCGATCGCAGGTAGCATGTATCTGATCAGCCCAGAGCTTTTAGCAAAGCAATATTTACTCAAAGAAGAAGATTGGGCGGATATTCCAGAATTTAATCAAGATCGAGTTGATTTTGAGGCAGTGATGCCATATAAACGGAAATTGCTTGAGATGGCATTCATTCGCTTCAAACAAGGATATGTCGATCAAGATCTTAAGCATCATCACGATCTATATCTATTGCAAGAGCAGTTCAAAAAGTTTTGCTACGAAGAAGCTGATTGGCTCGAAGACTATGTGCTCTTCATGGCGCTGCATGAACAAAATCCTAAAATCCTTTGGAATAATTGGGAACCTGCGATCGCTAGACGGGAAACTCAATCATTACAACAAAAGCGTGAAGAATTGCATGACCAAATTGAGTTTCAAAGATTTGTGCAATTTATCTTTTTTGATCAATGGTTGAAACTCAAGCAATATGCCAATATGCGAAGCATTCAAATTATTGGCGATATTCCCATTTATGTATCGCACAATAGCTCTGATGTCTGGGCAAATCCTCAAAACTTTGTGCTTGATCCTGAAACCTATGAAGTCGCCCAAATGGCAGGAGTCCCACCTGACTATTTCAGCGCCACAGGTCAACTATGGGGCAACCCAGTCTATAACTGGGAATATCTCCAAGAAACTGACTTTGCATGGTGGATCGATCGCTTTAGATTTTTAAATCGGTATGTAGATATTATTCGCATCGATCACTTCCGAGGATTTGAAGCTTTTTGGCAAGTTCCCGCAGGTGAAGAAACTGCCATCAATGGCGAATGGGAAACTGCCCCAGGAACTGAGCTATTTACAAAGCTGAATGAGGTGATGGGTGAGTTACCAATTCTTGCCGAAGATTTGGGCGTAATCACTCCTGAAGTTGATAAGTTGCGCGATGATTTTGGGTTTCCTGGGATGCGCGTCCTCATGTTTGCGTTTGGAGGTGGCTCCGACAATTTCCATTTACCCCACAACTATGTTCGCAATTGTGCAGTTTATACAGGAACTCATGACAATGACACGGCTGTGGGCTGGTGGCAGCGAGCTAGTAGATACGAAAAAGAATTGTTCTACAAATATATAGTAGGTTTTGCCGCAGGTGAGCCGATTAACTGGGTGCTGATCCGTATGGCGATGGCAGCAGTATCGGTAATTGCGATCGTGCCTTTACAAGATGTCCTTGGCTTAGACAACAGTGGACGCATGAATACCCCAGGAACTGCGACAGGAAATTGGGGCTGGCGCTATAGCGATCCCAATTTACTTAATCAAGATCTTAGCGATCGCCTACTTGAAATTACCCAACTCTATAGCCGTTAGAAAAAAAGGTGTGTCACTTCGTGACACACCTTTTTTTAGGGTTTACATTACCTCAGACTCGGCAAACTCAAAAATTGGCTTTTAAATTAGAATTTCTTACCTTTATTATTAGTCTTAAGAAACTTGACACAAAATTTGGTATGAGAATATATATCTACTATTAACAAATTTCACAAACGATTCCTATAAAATCGTTCTGCCCCAAAACAATGTCTTCCGTCGCGTCTGAAGCTTTACTCATCATTTTACTAATTCTTGTCAATGGTGTTTTTTCGATGTCCGAGCTAGCGATCGTATCTGCTCGCAAAGTGCGCCTAGAGCAATGGGCAAAGGAAGGAAATGCAAAAGCCAGAGCAGCTTTAAGATTGATAGCTTCACCCACAAATTTCTTGTCAACCGTTCAGATTGGGATTACCTTAATCGGAATTTTAAGCGGTGCATTGGGTGGTGCAACCGTAGCCCAAACTTTGCAACAGTCATTCGAGACCATTCCTTTTCTCCAACCCTATAGCAAAACCCTCAGCTTTGCGATCGTGGTCGGTATCATTACTTACTTGTCTCTAGTGGTTGGCGAGCTTGTGCCTAAGCGCTTAGCGATGAGCAATGCCGAGCGGATTGCCTGTGCAGTTGCCCCGCCAATGCGATTTCTTGCCAATATTGGCACTCCAGTTGTTTATTTGCTAAGCATTTCAACCGAAGCTTTACTTGCCTTACTGGGAATTCAGGTAATAGAAGAATCGCAAGTTACAGAAGAAGAAATTAAGGTGATGATTGCTCAGGGAGCTGAATCGGGCATGTTTGAGGAGGCAGAACATGACATGGTTGAGCGTGTTTTTCGTTTGGGCGATCGCCCAATCAAGTCTCTAATGACTCCTCGCACAGAAATCGACTGGCTCGATGTTGATGCACCTTTTGAAGAAACACAGCGCGAAGTTCTAAGCAGTGGACATTCCCGCTTTCCTGTCGCAAGAGAAAATCTTGATGATTGTGTAGGTATTGTCGAGATTAAAGCATTTCTCAACGCTAGTCTCAATGGTACTCCCATCGATTTAGTCAAAGCCAGTAGTCCTCCTCTATATGTTGCCGAGACTGCCAGTGCTTTGAGTGTCTTGGAGCAGTTTAAACAATCTGGCGATCGCGTCGCAATGGTGACCGATGAGTATGGCGGTGTCGAAGGACTTGTGACCCTTACTGATCTTCTCGAAGCGATCGTTGGGGATCTGCCATCTAATGATCGTCAAGGTGATCCCGATGCTATGCAAAGAGAAGATGGTTCTTGGCTAATCGATGGCATGATTTCTAGCGATCGCCTCAAAGAGATTCTCGAAGTCGAAGAGCTACCCTATGAAAAAGAGCATAACTACCACACTCTTGGTGGGCTGATGATGACTTACCTCCGACATATTCCCCTAGTTGGTGAACATTTCAC
The DNA here is from genome assembly GCF_002914585.1 of Pseudanabaena sp. BC1403. Classification (NCBI taxonomy): domain Bacteria; kingdom Bacillati; phylum Cyanobacteriota; class Cyanophyceae; order Pseudanabaenales; family Pseudanabaenaceae; genus Pseudanabaena; species Pseudanabaena sp. BC1403. The sequence goes on along the minus strand of NZ_PDDM01000009.1, from coordinate 157,649 downwards.
TTGGGAGAGAATGCGCTTTGAAGTCGTAGATATGGACGGCAACCGCGTAGATAAAGTACTAGTTAATCTTTCTCCGCCACCATCGGTAACAGAGGACGAACCAAAAAGTAATTCTAAGCGGCCATAGAATTCATAAAAAAGGCGATGCAATGCATCGCTTGTTTTACAGATAAAACAGTCAAGCTAAAGATTACTTATTTTTAAATTTCATAATGCCATTGATCAATATTCTCAGCTAAAAATCTTAACTTACGCCCCTTTCTTGATAGAAAACCAAGCTCTTCTAAATTATTAATAATGCGTGTTACTGTCACACGAGTTGAGCCAATTAACTCCGCAAGTTCTTGATGAGTTAATTGCAGACCAATTACTCTTCCGTGACGATCATCTTCCCCAAAACGGTTTGTTAGCCAACCAAGTAATTGACGCAAAGCCTCATCCTTTGAACGGTAGTGGGAAATCTTTAACAAAAATTCAGTATTCTTAGTATGGCGAATAATTTCAGTGACATATTCACCCCAATTAGATTTTGAAATTTCGGTTAATTGCACATCAGTTAAACACTCCATTTCATAGGGATGTAAATTAGATAGCTCATTGCCAATTACATCACCATCTGCCCACAATCCTGAGCAAATAACCTGCCCATCCTCATTCCAAGTCAGCGATCGCACCACCCCATATTCAATTTTCGATATAAAGTTTGCTTTGCAAGGAAGCATTTCACGGCGCTTGTAGATACGGGAAGTAGTTGTTTCTAGATAAATCATCTTATAACCAGTCGAGAAGCCGTAGATTTATTTGTATTACATTGAAAAATATTGTATCCTAATAAATAACGGTATCTACACCGAGATATAGTAGATTGTTTTTTTTGGAGATCAAAGCTCATGAGTTCAAGGCAACATCCTTTAAACGTCAACGCTGTCAAATCTTTCGTTAAGGAGATCACCAATTTATTTGGCAATATATTTAGTCATAAATGGGGACGTAAATTTGTATCTTTCTTCTTGGCAGGTGCATTGATCAGTGTCACGATGGCAGCTTGCACAGCCACTACGGAGACATCTCCTAACAACACGTCGCAAGCAGGAGGATCTGCCAAAAAGGATGTTGAACTAACCCTTGTATCTTTTGCTGTAACAAAACAAGCTCACGAAGCCATTATTCCGAAATTTGTCGAGAAATGGCAAAAGGAACAGAACCAAAAAGTTACTTTTAAACAAAGCTATGGTGGTTCAGGCTCTCAAACCCGCGCTGTCATTGACGGTTTAGAGGCTGATATTGTTCACCTTGCTCTTGCGGCTGATACTAGTAAAATTGAAAAAGCAGGATTGATCGATAAAGGTTGGGAACAGGAATATCCTAACGATGCAATTGTCTCTAAATCTATTCCAGTTCTAGTGACCCGCGAAGGAAACCCTAAAGGTATTAAAGACTGGTCGGATTTAGAAAAGAATGGTATTAGCTTAATCACTGCCGATCCTAAAACTTCAGGTGTGGCGCGTTGGAACTTCCTCGCTTTGTGGAATGCCGCAGTCAAAAAAGGCGGTAGCGATGAAAAAGCTCTAGAAGCATTGACAAAAGTATATACAAATGTACCAATTTTGACCAAAGATGCTAGAGAAGCAACCGATGCTTTCTTTAAGCAAGGGCAGGGCGATGCATTGATCAACTATGAAAATGAGATCGTTCTTGCATCGCAAAAAGGTCAGAAAGTCAATTACGTAATTCCTGATGTCAATTTTTCCATCGACAATCCGATCGCTATTGTTGACAAGAACGTGGCAAAGCATGGCACAAAAGAAGTTGCGGAAGCTTTTGTCAAGTTCCTCTATTCTCCTGAAGCCCAAACTGAATTTGCTAAGGTCGGTTTCCGTCCAGTAGATGAGACTGTCGCTAAAGAAAAACAATTTGTCGAGCTTTACCCTAAAGTAAAAGATCTTTCAACCGTTAAAGATCTTGGTGGCTGGGATGCAATTAACAAGAAATTTTTTGTTGATGGTGCAGCTTTTGACCAAATTCAATCAAAAATCAAGCGTTAGAGATTAAATTAATTTCACATTGATTTCATGCAGACAAGAGGCTTACAGCAATTTGTTTTCAATCCCGCCACAAATAAAAATATAAAACCCATTGCGGGGCTTCGCCCTGCGCCCCTTTTTGTAGCAGGTTTGATCGACAACTGCTGTAAGCCCCTTGCTTGATATACCCCAATCTTTTTAAAATTAAAGACAACATGGTAACGACAACACCTGACTCTCCGCCAGACGGAAAGCAAAAATCTAATCCCTTGCTGAATTTCCTTGGCAAAATACCTTGGGCATGGGTAATTACTTTTACTTATCTTGCATTTTTGCTAATTTTACCGATCGCCGCCTTGCTTACAAAAGCCGCCAGTGAACCATTAGAGAGCTTCTGGAAAACAGCCACTAGTCCACTCGCTGTATCTAGCTATGAAATTACCTTTGTAACCGCCTTTGCAGCCGCCGCCGTTAATGGCGTATTCGGGACTTTGATTGCTTGGGTTTTAGTGCGTTACGATTTTTTTGGCAAAAGGTTTCTGGAAGCCGTAGTTGATTTGCCCTTTGCCCTACCCACCGCCGTTGCTGGTTTGACCCTAGCAACTGTCTACAGTGAAAAAGGTTGGATTGGATCATTGCTTGCCCCAGCAGGAGTCAAAATAGCCTTCACCCGACTTGGGGTTTGGATTGCGATGATGTTTATCTCATTACCCTTCATTGTGCGGACAGTTCAGCCCGTACTCACCGAATTAGAGAAGGAAATTGAGGAAGCAGCTTGGTCGCTGGGAGCTTCTAAATTCCAAACCTTCATGCAAGTGATTCTTCCTCCGCTTACACCTGCGATCTTGACAGGAGTTGCCCTCGGCTTTTCCCGTGCAGTCGGCGAATATGGCTCGACTGTAATTATTGCCTCCAATACTCCATTTAAGGATCTGATTACGCCAATTTTGATCTTCCAACGCCTAGAGCAGTATGACTATGTGGGCGCAACGGTAATTGGCACTGTGATGTTAGGAATTTCCTTTGTCAGCTTACTTGCTATTAACTTATTACAAGCATGGAGCAAACGCTATGGCTAATCTCAATTCTTCCGTAGTCGATCGCCCAAGCAATTTACCCGAACCAACCAAAATCACTCAAAAGAAAAGTTGGGTTCCAACAATCTTAATTGCGATCTCTTTTGTTTATCTGGGACTAGTGCTGCTAATTCCTGCGGCGAATGTTTTTGTTACGGCATTTAGTAAAGGCTTTAGCCCCATAATAGATGCGGTAAAACGACCAGATTTTCAAAATGCTGTCAAGCTCACTGTTAGTTTAGCCGTGATCGCCTTACCTCTAAATACGATCTTTGGGCTCAGTGCTGCTTGGGCGATCGCCCGCAACAAATTTCCAGGGAAGGCTTTCTTACTGAGTATCATCGATTTGCCATTCTCGATATCACCTGTAGTTGCGGGTTTGATGATTGTCCTGCTCTATGGAAGATTAGGCTGGTTTGGCTCATGGCTAGAATCCCATGACATCAAAATCATATTTGCTTTCCCTGGAATGTTGCTAGCAACGATCTTTGTGAGTATGCCCTTTATTGCTCGTGAAGTCATTCCTGTACTTGACGAAATGGGAACCGACCAAGAAGAAGCAGCCCGTACCCTTGGCGCAAATGATTGGCAAATCTTTTGGCGAGTGGTTGTTCCCAATATTCGTTGGGGATTACTCTATGGATTGGTTTTAACCAATGCCAGAGCCATGGGCGAATTTGGGGCAGTATCAGTAGTTTCAGGAAATATCGCTAGTAAGACTCAGAGCTTACCTTTATTTGTTGAAGAATCTTACAAGCAATATGAAACCGAAGTAGCATATTCTGCCGCCGTACTACTAGCATTGTTAGCAGTCGTAACCCTTGTACTGAAAGAGATTTTGGAACGCAGAACTCATAACTCTAATTCTCGTGAATAATCGTAATTTAAAGAATGGCAATGCCATTCTTTAAATTCTCAAAAACATTAAACATTAATAAAAAGGAGATTTGATGATGACTGTCGATACACGTTCCATAACAATGGATATCAAGATTCGTATTCCCGAAGAATTGCACAGTGAACCTGTGATTTCAAACTTAATTTTGCAACATGGGGTAACAGCAAATATTGTTTCCGCAACTCTGGGCATAAATGCTGGCAGTGGTTGGTTTCACCTCAGTCTTAGAGGTAATCAAGCCCAAATCCAAACCGCGATCGCTTATCTCAACGATCTAGATATTGAACTCTGGCAAGAGAATATTGAAACAAATACATCTCTTTAAATGAGAATTGCTGATCAATATGATTTAAAATTTGCAACAAATTACATTAGTTTGTTATAATCATTCTCCGTTCGGCGGCATGGCCAAGTGGTAAGGCAGGGGTCTGCAAAACCCTCACCCCCAGTTCGAATCTGGGTGCCGCCTTTAATAAAAAAAGAGTGAATGCAAAGCATTCACTCTTTTTTTTACCATGTAGTATCTTCAGCGATCTGTTTCCCTTCGGTCTGCAAATACTCTAGAAAAGCTTGAGCTACAACTGATAACTGCTTACCAGCCAGATGAATAACATACCAGTTACAAGGAATTGGGAAATGCTCTACATCCAAAACTGCAATCTGCCCCGAAGCCCCCTCTAAAGCGATCGTATGTCGCGACAAAACTGAGATTCCTAAACCACCTGCGATCGCCTGTTTAATCGCCTCATTACTTGCAAGCTCCATTTTTATTTTCGGAGTAACTTTGTGTTCATCAAATAGCCTTTTTACATATCCCCTTGTACCAGAGCCAGACTCTCTGGTGATAAATGGCTCATCTGCTAACTTTTGAATGGGAATATTTTTCTCGTTAGCCAAATGATGATCGTGACTTGCTAGAACCACTAATGGGTTTGACAAAAACTGATGAGACTTTACATCAGGCTCATCAGGAACTTGGCTAAGAATATATAAATCATCTTTATTCTCAGCAAGCCTCTCTAAAACACCGCTATGGTTAGTTACCTTCAAAGATATCTCTACCCCTGGATAGCGCTGACAAAATGGGCCCAGCAAACGCGGGATTACATATTTTGCTGTTGTCACCACCGTAATCTTTAAATATCCCTGTTTTAGACCTTTCATATCGGCAACACTCATCTCAAATTGGGATATGCGACCGAAAATCTCTTGACAAGTTGTAAACAGCTCCCTGCCAGCCTGAGTTAAAAAAAGTTTTTTGCCAACCTGCTCAAACAAAGGCATCCCAATCGCCTTTGTCAAATGCTTAATCTGCATCGAAACTGTGGGTTGTGTTAGAAATAGCTCCTCAGCAGCACGGGTATAGCTGCCGTGTCGAGCAGCTACTTCAAAGACCTGCAACTGATGCAAGGTGATATGAGTAGCTAATTGAGCATCAGATAAGCGGTAACTCATATTAGTGATAAAACCATAGATTAAGTTCTATGATTTTATCACTAATATACATTTTTAGTCTATGCATTTAATCTATATAATCTTTTCTAGAGCGATTACCAGTAAATTTATTCGGAGATGTTTTGACATCGCCATCTATATTCTGGTTCTGACGAATAAAAAATTAAAAGGTGTGGGTCTGGAATGAGATTAAGGCAACAAGTTACAAATTTATTTCGCTTTTTGACTCTTGCCTGTAAAGATGAGAGCTTTCTAAAAGCAATTAGAACAGTCGAAAACGTTGTTTCTAAAATAATGGCGATCGCTCTAGTATTTGTCATTTTTGGCGCACTATTTGACCTGTTGCGGATACTAACCTTTGATCTTTTTCTTACTGACCCAAGAGGAGCTTTTAGCATCCCTTTACTCAAAATATTTGGGATGTTTCTGAATGTATTGATTGCCCTTGAACTCATGGAAAACGTGACGGCTTACTTGCGCCATCACACAATCCAGCTAGAGCTAGTGATCATTACTGCCTTAACTGCGGTTGCGCGTAAAGTCATTATCTTTGATAGCAAAGCTGATGGTGACCTTACGGGGCTTGCGATCGCAGTGCTTTCACTTTCAATCAGTTACTGGATTGTTCGTAGCCAAAACAAAATTCACAAACATTAAAACCAATTTTTATGTTTGCGGTGCTTAAAGCACCGCAAACATAAAAATTGGTTTTAATGCGAAGAGCTGACTCCATAGCTTTTTAAGCTAAAATTATGTTAAGAATTTAATCTGTATATAAAAACTTTACCCACATATCTATATGACACAATCATTAACTAATTTTCTAGGAAGCCTTGTTGCTGGTGGCGTAGTTCTTGGATTAATCTTCGCAGCAGTGTTGATCGTTAGCCAAAAGGATCGCATCATCCGCCGAGGTTAATCAAAATCCAAAAGACAAGAGGCGGCGCTTTGCACCGCCTCTTGTCTTTTGGATTTTGATTTAAAGAAATTTACTCCAGGGCAAAGCGCTGTATTGTTATACTGAATGACGTAGATAGTCTGAAAGCACTGAACTAGTTATACATTCAGTGTTAGAGACAAAAACACAGGTATTTTTAGGAGAAATATAGAGCCATGATCAACATCGGTGGCAACCCGCTAATGATTCTTTTGGCAATTGTTGCCGCTTTAGGAGGTGTGGGTTTATATTTTGTGCGGAACTTTCGCCCTGAACTAGCCCGTGACCACGACATTTTCTTCTCGGCGATCGCCTTAGTCTATGGCATCATCTTACTAGCTTTTAATTTTCGGATGGAAATTACCACACAGCTAGCGCAAGTCCTAGTTGTCGGTTTTGCGGGTTGGTTTGCCGTAGAGTCCTTAGTACTACGTCAAGCTCTAGCCAATCAAGCCCGTAGAGCACCTTCCAGTCCTCTTGTTGATGATGAGGAACCCATTGGTTCTGATTATCGAGTCGAGATTGATCCCACTCGTGAAATTGCACCTCGCCGCGATCGCGATCCGTCACGTCGTATGCGCGGTGCAATTTCTAACAGCGCTGAAGCAAGCGAGCTTCGTGGCGATACCACAGATCCTCGTCGTTCACGCCGTCCAAAGCGTAGTGGTGAGTCCAATGGTAATGACTCAGTGATTGACATCGACGAAAGCGATATTCGTCCTGTTAGTCCAAAGCGTCGCCCACGACCTAGCGATGATAATATAGTTGGAGAACGCCCCAGAAATCGTAACGGCGAAACTGACAACTTTGGTAATGGCGAATCTGGCAAAGACACTGCTGCATCTGGACGTAGAAGAAGACCATCAGGTCGTACTTCCCCATATGCTAATAACGATGGGACAAATACTGATGATTTTTAGATTTATTTACTTGAGTCATCACAAATATACATTTGATATTTATCCAGATTCGCTTAAATTAAAGTTTTCTAAATAACTTATAATATCTGCAATCTTTTGCTGCAAATTTTGTAAGTTTCAAAAAATCACCAGAATTTTTGAAATTGATATAAGCTATGAGTTTCCGTAGGGCGATGACATATTAAACTGTTATTATCCCTGCAACTTGATTTGATCAACCATCACTTGGGCTTTCGATCAACCGTGAGTTATTGCGTTAATCCGAACTGTGCTAATCCGAATAATGAACCATTTGCCATTAATTGCGCTGCTTGTGGTTCTAATTTAAAGCTGCGAAATCGTTATCGAGCTAGTCGCCCATTGGGTAAAGGTGGATTTGGCGCAACATTTTTGGCTGCTGATGAGGGTCTACCTGGATTCCCATCTTGTGTGGTCAAGCAACTGCGCCCAAACACCCAATCCGCAAGTGTGATGAAGATGGCGCGCGAATTATTTGAAAGAGAAGCTTTTACTCTTGGCAAAATCGGTAGTCATCCGCAAATTCCGCGCTTACTAGATTATTTTGAAGAAGATAGTAATTTTTATCTGGTTCAAGAATTTGTCGATGGGGAAACTTTAAAGCAAGAATTTGAGCGTCGGGGGGCATTCAACGAAATTGAAATTCGGAAAATACTAGCAGAAATCTTTCCAGCTCTTGGGTTTATGCATGAAAACGGGGTGATCCACCGTGACATTAAACCCGCTAACATCATGCGTCGTAAACAAGATGGGCAATTGGTACTGATTGACTTTGGTGCAGTTTCTAGCCAAGTTAACAAGCCATCGGCGGATGATGATCCCAGTGGTTTATTAACTAACTTTGCGATCGGTACACCAGGATTTGCGCCACCAGAACAGATGGCAATGCGTCCTGTGTACTCTAGCGACCTATATGCTACGGCGATGAGTTGTCTGTATCTCATGACAGGGAGATCGCCTAAGGACTTACCCCACGATCCCTATACAGGTGAAATTAATTGGAAGTCGCAGGTTAAACTAAGCGATCGACTCAGAGTAGTTTTTGAGAAGCTCCTTCAGCAATCTGTTGCCCAACGATTTCGCTCAGCGGAAGAAGCTTTACGCGCCTTAGAGTCTGGTGGCATTTCTGAAGAACCGCCAAAAGCTACGACACCATCAGCAAGCTATACACCTCATAATGCACCTTCTTCTGTGACCGTTAGACCTGCAACGCAGATGCCTAACTCACGCATTCAATCGCAGAAACATGGCAATGGTCAGGGAACACAATTTGATAACAGTGGCATGTTGACCACTGGTAGTACCAGATCAGGCAGTCGGATTGGTACTGGTGAGCTGAAAGGTGGGCGTAGAGTTATTGTTGAATACAATCAAGGCAAGCGAAACTTTGCCAACCAAGATTACACTAAGGCTGCATTTGGTAGTGCAACCCTTTCGGGCATTGTGATGAGCCGATCTAAATTAGTTGAGGCAGATTTTTGTCATAGTGACTTAACTGGAGCTAGTTTTCAAGGTTCTAATTTATCTCAGGCTAAGTTAAATAGTGCTAATTTACGGGAAGCAAAAATGCAACGCGCTATCCTGATAAAGTGTGATTTGGGCAGTGCTTCGATGATTCTGGCTGATTTACGCGAGGCAAATCTCCAATCAGCTTATATGAGTAAAGCAGATTTGTCTGGAGCAAATTTAAGTGGAGCTAACTTGAAAGGAGCATATTTAAGTCAAGCAAACTTAAATGGTACAAATCTTTGTGGTGCAGATTTAAAGGGGGCTAAGATTTCTGAAGATCAATTAGCCCAAGCCAAAACCAATTGGGGGACGATTCGCCCTGATGGTAGTAAACGCTTATTTTAAAAACTTAGATATTGGAGCAGCACGAAATGCTGCCCCAAATAGCATGTATGTACGGACATTAATTTTGTGAGACTTACTGATAATCAACTGATTGCATTATTTACTGACTTGCTTGGAGTGGATAATGTCGTTTTATTTGATCGCTTAATACCAAATTTGCATGATCGGATTGTGAGTAGCCTTACACCTGATAGCCTATCGCCTGCCTGTGTGCTTTATCCTCAGACGATCGCCGAACTATCGAAGGCGATCGCATTAGCCTCCGAACATCGATTACGAGTTTTACCTTGTGGCAATGCTACTAAGTTAGATTGGGGTGGCTTAGTGAGTAGAGCGGATGTAGTAATCAGTACATCAAAGTTAAATCGGGTGATTGAGCATTGTGTTGGGGATCTTACTGTCACAGTCGAGGCAGGGGTGAAGTATCAGGATTTGCAAACAGTCTTAGCAAAAGCAGGACAGTTTTTAGCGATCGATCCTCCTTATAGAGCTAATGCAACTATTGGCGGAATTCTAGCCACTGCTAGCGCTGGTTCGTTGAGACATCGCTACAACAGTGTGCGGGACATGTGCTTGGGTATTGAGTTTGTGCGAGCTGATGGTGAAGTCGTGAAGGCGGGTGGGCGTGTAGTCAAAAATGTGGCTGGCTATGACCTGATGAAATTATTGACAGGTTCTTATGGAACTTTGGGAATTGCTTCTAGGATTACTTTTCGGCTTTATCCTTTGCCTGAGTATACGCAAATTGTGGTGATTACTGGCACAGCCGAGGCGATCGCCCAAGCTCAGCAAAAAATTGGTACCTCGGTACTTACGCCCACTGCCTGCGATTTACTCTCAGCAACAATGATCGCAGATCTTGGTTTAGGACAAGGGATCGGCTTAGTTTTACAATTTGCGAGTCTCAAGGCTAGCGTAATCGAGCAATGCGATCGCATTGCTGTATTGGCGAAAGAATTGAATTTAGAAGTGCAAATGTTGGGTACGGCTGAAGAATTCTGGGAGCTGTTAGAGATTTTGATCTGGCAGGAAGAGCTGCGTAATTCAGATCAGTCTGAAGATGATGCTTCTATGGTTTGTAAGTTGGGTGTATTGCCATCGGCTAGCGTGTCATTACTGCAAGAATGCGAACAAATTTTTGATGAGCAATCCCATTATTTGCAAATACATGCTGGTAGTGGTTTAGGCGTTTTGCGTTTAGAAGATGTGCAGGATTTAGGTGCGATCGCAAATCAGATCTCGAAAGTGAGAAGCATTGCCGAATCCCATAGTGGATTTTTGACTATTCTTGAAGCTCCTCATGAATTGAAGTTTAAAGCTAATGTTTGGGGATATACAGGCAATGCCAGCGCTGTTATGGATAAAATTCGCCAACAGTTTGATGCACGAGGCTTACTGAGTCCAGACCGAATGTTTTCTTACAGCGCTTTGCGCTCAGTCCCAAACCAATAAACCCATTAAAAGTGTTGCAATGCAATACTTTTAATGGGTTTATTGCCGTAAATGATTTTTTTCTTAGATATAAGCTAATAAGCAGGTACATATGCAAGTTTCTGACAAGCCAAACTCTGAAAACCTACCTCAAAATTTGATTGAGCCAAATTCTCAAATCTTCTCACAAACATTTGATGCTAAGAATCCACCAAATTCACAGCTAATTGATGCTTGTGTACATTGTGGATTTTGTTTGTCTACTTGTCCTAGTTATCGTGTCATTGGAAAAGAAACAGATTCGCCTCGCGGCAGAATTTATTTAATGGATGGAATCAATGAAGGTGATATTCCTTTGTCGCCTGCGATCGCACAGCACTTTGATACTTGCCTAGGATGTCTTGCCTGTGTAACTACTTGCCCATCAGGTGTGCAATATGACCAACTAATTGAATCAACTCGCGCTCAAGTTGAGAGAAATCATCCGCGATCGCTACCTGAAAAACTATTACGTCAATTTATCTTCTCAACTTTTCCCTATCCCAATCGTCTAAGGATTTTGCTTGCACCTCTATTGGCTTATCAGAAACTAGGCTTACAAAAATTAGTGAGATCGCAAGGTTGGTTAGAAAAGTTTTTGCCCAAGCAACTAGCTGCAATGGAATCAGTGCTACCCGAATTGACTCCCCAAGCTTTTCAGGATAATTTACCTGAAGTAATTGCTGCCCAAGGAGAAAAGCGTTACCGTGTGGGAATGCTCTTGGGTTGTGTGCAACGTGTATTTTTACCAGAGGTGAATAATGCAACAGTGCGCGTACTAACGGCAAATGGATGTGAAGTTGTAGTTCCCAAATTGCAAGGTTGCTGTGGTGCATTATCCCATCACCAAGGACAGGAATCCCAAACTCTAGAACTTGCAAAGCAGACCATTGATGCTTTTGCCGAATTAAATCTTGATGCAGTGCTGGTTAATGCTTCAGGCTGCGGACATACATTGAAAGAATATGGTCATATTTTGAAAGATGATCCTATTTATGCAGAGAGAGCGAAGCTTTTCTCTCAAAAAGTAAAGGATGTTCAAGAATTTCTTGATCATGTGGGATTGACTGCAAAGCTCTCTCCTTTGCAAGATCAACCTTTAGCGATCGCCTATCAAGATGCTTGCCATATGCTTCATGGACAAAAGATCAGCCTTGAGCCACGTCGTTTGTTGCGTCAAATTCCTAATGTTCAATTAAGGGAATCAGTTGATGCTTCTTTATGCTGCGGCAGTGCGGGAATTTATAACATTTTACAACCAGAAGTTGGACATGAATTGGGAGAGATGAAGGTAACCAATCTCACGGATACTGGCGCTCAATTAATAGCTTCGGCGAATGTTGGCTGCATTACCCAAATTCGCAAGCATTTAAAGTTGCAAAATAAAAATGTTCTCCTCATGCATCCAATGGAGCTATTAGATTATTCTATCCGAGGCAAAAAATTGGACAAGCAAAATTGAGCCTAAGTATCTACTTCCTTCCCAGACAAGAATTGATGGTGCGGAGTTTTGCCCCGCACCATCAATTCTTGTCTGGGAAAGGCGGCGCTTCGCGCTGCCTTTCTATATTGCTGAGGTACTTAAAATTTTGTAGTAACAATACGAGATCTACCTTGAGCTTTGGCTTCATACAAAGCTAGATCTGCGTGATGAATTAATTCTTTAATAGTTGTGTCAATAGAAGGAACGCAGACACTGATGCCAGCACTGATGGTAACAAAAGAACTAACCTTGGATTTCTCATGGGGAATTTGCAAATTAGCGATCGCCTGTAGTGTCATTGAGGCAGCTTTTTCAGCATCCGCAGGCATGGTATCAGTTAACAATAAAACAAATTCTTCGCCACCATAACGAGCCGCCATATCAGTTTTACACTGAGCCATGTTATTGATGGTCTGAGCAACTTGTTGAAGACAATAATCGCCCATTTGGTGTCCATAATGATCGTTATAAGCTTTGAAGTAATCAATATCCAACAAAATTAAAGCTATAGAATGTTGATTACGAAAGGCTCTCTCGAATTCCTTTTCTATGAAAGCATCAAATGAACGACGATTAGGAATTTCGGTCAAACTATCAAGATAAGATATTTTTTCTAATTGTTGATTGAGAATCAAGATTTCTTCTTGAGCTAATCTGAGAGCCCGTAACTGCTCACGAGATCGGATTGCGAACCATACAGCGATCGCAATGACAATTGAAAATAATCCCCCAAAAATTAGAATTCCTTCTGCAACAAAATTTTTTGTTTTAATGCCATATTGAGTCGTGATATATAATTCAGCCGAATAGAGTGCTTGCCAAAGGCAAATAGTAATCGTAAAGCCTAAAATACCGAGGATCAGTGGCAGCAATACTGTAGGTGATTTTTGTTGTGTTTTCCAACTCAAATATCTTGCTACTAGAATTAACATTAACCCCACGATGATGAAACCGATCGCAGTATGGATTGCCATCTTCGTTAGATTTCCCCAGCCATAAGCTGTTTCAACATTAGACAAATACCCAAGGAAAGCGACACTTCCAAGCCCCATAGTCACAGATCCCAAAAAGCTACTAACTAAGATTTGGGTTAGACTAATTCTCATCGCTGACATTGTTAGAATGGAAATGCCGCTTAATAAAAAATTTAAAGCAGTATTTGGAGCCATTCGTCCAGGTGTAGAGGTGGAGATCGTAATGTAATGCTTCATAAATAATTCGTCAATATACAAATTCACCCCGAAAATATGTTGAATTAGAGTTAATCCTCCTAATAAAATTGACGTAATTCCAATGTACTTAACAAAACCCCTGCGATTATTTGTTAAACCCAAAAGCGCTAGACTTATAAGTAAAAAACCCAGAGCTGTATTGAACTGCATAGGCACAAATCGCGGACTGATCTGAATAAGCCTTTCAGAGCCTGTATACCACCCAAATATCACTGTCAAGCCTAGTGCTAGCAATAAAGATGCACCGAAGTTAATGCAAATTCTTAAACAAGTATGTCTATGCATCTTTGATGATGAAGGAGAGCTAATTCGGTTTGCATTGCTTTTTGCAAAATCGCTTAGGGAATATTCAATTGAATCATGTAACATCAGGGATATAGTGCGATCGCTTACCTAAAGCCTTTTTACTGTAGAAAAACAATTCTTGACCAAATAAAACACAAGTTTGAGCTTAAATTGTATTTGCCTAAGGTTTTGTAACACTTTAGATAATTAGTATAAGTGAAAAATTATAAATACGATATTGATTAGAAATGGTAAAAGATGCAAGAGCGAAATGAATCTCAGCAGTTTGTGATTAGTCAAGAGAAAGAACCAGCAAAAAAACTAAAATTTGCTAAGAACAGTGGCTTTCAGGCTGAACTGAGACGAAGAGTTGACGAACTTTTTCAAAGCAGTGATCTTAGGGAACGTGATTGTCCACAAATGTATGCCAAGACAATAATCTTGCTACTAAGTTTTTTTGGAATATATTCTGGATTAATCTTCTTGGCTCAGACATGGTGGCAAGTAATTCCCCTTTGTATTGTGCTAGGTGTTATTACCGCAGGAATCGGGTTTAGTATTCAGCACGATGGTGCACACCATGCTTATTCAAGTCATGCATGGGTAAATAAGCTCATGTCCATGAGTTTAGATTTGATTGGCGGCAGTTCTTATGTTTGGCATTGGAAACATGATGTGCTGCATCATACCTATGTGAATATTGCTGGTTACGATATGGATTTAGAAGTGGGAATTTTTGGGCGACTTTCTCCTTCCCATGCCCGACTTCCATTTCATCGTTGGCAACAATATTATTTGTGGCTGTTGTATGGTTTGCTAGCGATCAAATGGCATTTTTATGATGACTTTTATTGCCTGATTACTGGCAAAATTGGCGATCGCACTTATCCTCGTCCAAAACAAGCCAATCTCGCCATATTTTTTATTGGAAAGCTAGTCTTTTTTACAATTGCCTTTGTAATTCCTTTGCTATTCCATTCGATCTGGTTAGTTTTAGCTAGTTATGGACTAGTTGCTGTAACTTTAGGAGTCGTACTTAGTGTAGTCTTCCAATTAGCTCATGTAGTCGAAGAGGCGAATTTTCCGACACCAATTGCAGAATCTAGCGTTATTGAGAATGATTGGGCAATTCATCAGATCGAAACTACGGTGAACTTCTCGCGTAATAATGCTTATGTGACATGGTTACTGGGTGGGCTCAATTTCCAAATTGAGCATCACCTATTCCCTAATATTTGTCATATTAATTATCCTGTAATTTCTAAAGTGGTTGAGCAGACTTGTCGAGAATTTGGGGTGAAATATAACCAGCATAGTTCTCTCTGGGCAGGATTTTTATCTCATTACCGTTGGCTACGGCGTATGGGGACATATAGCGCATTGCAATCAAACCCGAACCAATAATACCAAAGCACAAAGTGGCTACGCCACTTTGTGCTTTTAAAACCCTTACGGGGTTTGCTTTTTAATTCACAGAAGTGTTGTCACACTTTTGTGAATTGGTATAAATTACTGTTGCAAAAAAAAGAAAGAGCGCGATGCGCTCTTTCTTTTTCTATTAATAACTATCGGTTTTGCTAACTGTCGTATTAATTAGTTGCTGATTGGCTTGATTGAGGCGATCTGCGATCGCTTCTCGAACATCACGGGCAACGCCTGAGTCAGCCAGAACATCCTGAGCCATTTCACGATATTCAGCGCTGGTGGTGAGGTCAACTTGATCAAGTTGATTGAGATTCTCATATACAGTCTCAGGGGAGACCAACACATTACTTTCCATGAATTATTCCTTAAGTTATAAGAACCATAATAAATTTTTTAAAAGTGTTGCAAAGCAACCATTTTAAAAAATTTATTGGTTTGGGTTTAAACGAAAAGCGCTGTCAGCCACTTGTTACTAGGGTAAATCTGTGTCACCCATGAGATAGCGATCGCATTCACGCGCAGCGCCACGACCTTCGTTAATTGCCCAGACAATTAGGCTTTGGCCACGGCGACAGTCTCCCGCCGCAAAAACACTCGGAAGGCTGGTGGTGAATTGACCATGATTAGCTTTGACGTTACTACGGGCATCACGTTCCACACCAAGAGAATCAAGCAGTGGTTGCTCTGGGCCAAGAAAACCCATAGCTAATAGGATAATCTGAGCAGGAATTACCTTTTCAGTTCCAGCCACTTGCTTAGGAATGAACTGACCTTTGTCATTTCGTTCCCATTGCACTTGTACAGTATGGACAGCTTTGACCTGACCGTTTTCATCTCCCTCGATTTTAGTTGCAGTAGTGATATAAGCTCTGGGATCGTCACCAAACTTTGCACTTGCTTCCTCTTGTCCATAGTCCATCTTGTAGACTTTCGGCCATTCAGGCCAAGGATTATCCTTAGCACGGGTTTCTGGTGGCTTGGGCATGATTTCTAGCTGGACAACACTATTACAGCCATGGCGGATCGATGTGCCAACGCAGTCGGTTCCTGTGTCACCGCCGCCGATGATCACAACATCCTTGCCCTGTGCAGAAATGAAGTCTTCTCCTGACTTACCGTTAATAACTGCCTTAGTATTTGCCGTCAAAAATTCCATGGCAAAATGGATGCCTTTAAGTTCCCGTCCTTCGATACTTAAATCACGGGGCTTGGTTGCACCAGTACAAATTACAACTGCATCAAATTCTTTTAGCAAGTCTTCCGCAGGCATATCTTTGCCAATTTCGGTATTGCAAATGAATTTCACGCCTTCTTTTTCTAGGATATCCAATCGACGCAATACCACTTTCTGCTTGTCCAACTTCATGTTGGGAATGCCATACATTAGCAATCCCCCTGGGCGATCGGCACGTTCATAGACAGTTACCCAATGCCCTGCCTTATTAAGCTGGGCGGCAGCGCTTAATCCTGCGGGGCCAGAGCCAATTACTGCAACTTTCTTCCCAGTGCGTTTAGCAGGAGGTTCGGGAACGATCCACCCTTCTTCCCATCCCTTGTCAATGATCGAATATTCGATATTCTTAATTGTCACAGGTGGATTCGTGATCCCCAATACACATGAACCTTCGCAGGGTGCGGGACAAACACGACCTGTAAATTCTGGGAAATTATTGGTTTTATGTAGACGATCAAGGGCTTCGCGCCAAAGTCCGCGATATACCAAGTCGTTCCATTCGGGAATCAGGTTATTGACTGGGCATCCGCTTGCCATGCCACTAATTAGATTGCCTGTATGGCAAAATGGCGTACCACAGTCCATGCATCTAGCGCCCTGTATGCGGAGATTTTCATCGGGCATATGGACGTGAAATTCATCCCAGTTTTTGATGCGATCGCTTGGTGGTATTTCCGTCGGTGCTTCGCGGAGGTACTCAATAAATCCTGTCGGTTTTCCCATTAGTTTACTTTTCTATGTTTTGCGAAATAGCCTATAAATCATTTTTAAACTGCTTAACTTGTTCTAAGCGAATTTTGCGGCTTTCCTTAATATTAGTTAATATTACTGCCTTAGTAGCTTGTCAATCCAATCTAGTTTAACCATGTATGCAAAGCGCTTTAATTCTTTTGAGTAAGAAGTGGTGGGCATTGCCACCTTATACCAATTCACAGAAGTGTGACAACACTTCTGTGAATTAAAAACCAAACCCTGTAAGGTTTTTAAAAACACAAAATGGCTGCGCCACTTTGTGTTTTGGTATTACTACTTGTTTAGCTATGTGCGAAAAGCGATGTAATTCTTTGGATGAGAAAAGATTATCAAAAAATTAAAAATCGCAAGGTGACATATATAGCTGCAACCACAAGCTGCAAGATCATTACAGGAATGCCATAACGCAAAAATGTCTTAAATGAAATTCTTCGCCCATGTTGTTCAGCAACGCCTGCGGCGACAATATTTGCCGAAGCTCCCACTAAAGTTCCATTACCGCCAAGGGTTGCTCCATACATCATTGCGTAAAACAGAGGTAATACGATCGCTGGTAACTGACCTGCAAAATCGGGTGAGAGAATCTCAGAGCCAGCTAAACCGACATTTACCACATATTGCTTTAGTAAGGGAACCATTGCGACAACAAGGGGGATATTTGGAACAACACTGGAAATCAATCCTACAAAAAAGATTAGAATAATCGAACCAAGAGCAATATTTTTCCCTAAAATTGCCGCTAAGATTCCTGACATACTGCCAATGACACCTGTTTTTTCGAGTCCGCCTATGAGCACGAAAATACACATAAAGAAAATCAAGGTACTCCAATCAACATCTCGCAAAATATGCTGAACAGAGTCGATTTTGCTATGGTGCGATAGCATCAGAGCTAGGGCGGCTCCTAATAAAGCGACGGTTGCTGGCGTTACAGGAACTGGCAATGATTCACCAATCACAAAAAATATCAGCACAAAGGCAGTAATAACTGCTCCAACGATAAGTACACGGGGATGATTGATGGTAGGACTAGGAAGGCGCTCAAGGTTTTCTAACTTTTTATTCCAGATTTTGCGAAATAGAAATGGCAATATAGCCACAATCACACCAACAGCTAGCGCACCACCAAGACTTAGTTTGAGCAAATAATCGACGAAGCTCATGTTGATTGCATCACCGACAATAAAAGTTGCAGGATCGCCAACAATAGTTAATAAGCCTGAGCTATTTGCCACAAATACCAGCAAAATTAGTAGTGGTACAAAATCCACTCCGATTTCCTCTGCCATAGGCGGAATGAGCGGTGCTAGTAACATTACAGTTGTGGCATTGGGTAAAACGGCACAGATTGGAGTGGTAATGGCGACTATACCTAATAGCAAGCGATCGCCTCTACCTTTAGCGAGGATTACCATCTGAGTGGAAAGAAACTCAAAGACTTTAGTTGGTTGAAAGGAACGTACCATCACCATCACGCCAAAGAAAAGTCCTAAAGTGCCATGACTTTTGCCAATGTACCCAATGGCTTCGGGCATGGTCATTACATTAGCTACGATCAGAATGAGCGCACCCAGAAAAGCAGCGATCGTAAAATGTAGCCACTCAGTAATTAGTAGAACGATCACGCTGATAAAGGTAACCAGCGACAGTATTGCTTGCCAAGTTGCCATTCTAGTTAAGTCTTTATAAATATAGTTAGGATATCACCAACAAAAAGAGATGGCGGCGCGTTGCGCCGCCATCTCTTTTTGTTGATTCTATAAAAAATTTACTAGAGTTTCTGGAGATAAATTTACAAAAGAATTATTTTGTAATAGATCAGTTAATAGTTGGTTTGGTGAATTGATTGCTTCCAATAAACGCTCTCTAAATGCCAAATCTTCTTTAGACTGATAGTGAATTTCTAATTTAAGAATTATTTGGCGATCGCTTTCCGATGCATCAGCGTATCGTTGTGAATATTGCTCAGACAATTGCTCAAAAATTTGATGTAGTTCTTCAAGAAGAATATGTTCTTGGAGAATCTCTGAGCCATACTTCTCTAATTCTGTACCTGCATTTCCCTTGCTAATCAACTTTGCAAAATCACCTTGAGCAAATTTTGCCTTGGGATTAAACGGACGGCGATCGCAATATTTTCTGAGAATGTAATCAGGTAAACTTCTCAGAACATGCTTTAAATAGATGGAATCACAGATCACATCATCCAACTTAGTGTCGCGATCGATCATCCATTCTTCAATACAAGCGTCAGTGAGATTTGCAGAACTAAAGTCAGTTCCTAGCGCCTTTACTCGAAATAGATCTGCGTCCTCAAGATTGGCAGAAGAGAGATTAGCCTTGCTAAGATTAACCTCAAATAGTCTTGCCTTCTGTAAACTTGCACCACTAAGGTTTGCTTCAAAAAGGTTCGCAAAATCAAGATTTGCTTCACTGAGATTAGCTCCTCTCAGATTCGCTTCTTTTAGATTAGTTTGATTGATATTTACAAAAGGAGTCGTACTTCCTAACAAGAGAGACTGAATATTTTTTGCTTTAACAAATTCTGGGATACCGAGGCTGAGATTGGCTTTGTGAAGGTTAGCATTACTGAGATTCGCGTTACCTAGATTGGCTTCACAAAGAAGTACTTCAGTCAAATTTGCATTCTGAAGCGTTGCATTTTGAAGTTCAGCACCACTCAGCGATGCACCACTTAGATTAGCGGCATTAAGATTTGCACCACTCAGTTTTACTCCAAATAAAGTTGACTCACTGAGATTAGCTTCACTGAGATTAGCTTCACTGAGATTAGCACCACTGAGATTAGCTTTACGCAGATTAGCGCCACTAAGATCAGTTTTCTCAAAGTTAGCTCCAGCCGCACTAAATCTTTGCCCATGATCCCCATGACTCTCTAGCCATAATTGATGTTTGGCTAAATTGTCTTTTAGCGTTGCTCGAAAAATTAGCATAGTAACCCTCTAACAATTGGCGTGGCGCAGATCGCCGCGCCTAATCTATTTAAGTAAGTTGTCGATACGCGCTAAAAGGTATTCCAGTACGTTTTTTGATATCCATAATTGACTTAAATTCGCCACGTTGTTGCCGCTCTTTAGCGATCGCGATCGCAACTTGTGGTTCCATTCCAATTGAGATCAATTCATCCGCAGACATGGAGTTAACCCGCTTCCATGAATAACCTGATTCTTGTCGATAGTCATAGCTAAAAGTGACCATTGGTTCAATTTTTTGCAGAGTGGCGTTCGGAATTTCGAGAATGTCGTGTAGTTCTTCTAGGCTAGTGAAAATATGTCCTTCAGCACGCAAGGAGTCAATATCATTGGCATAAACGATCGGTAAGCCCAAAACATTAACTAAGTCATTCTTGGAGCAGCTATTGATCTCAATCTTGGGTCGGCTAGCGGCGATCGCCTGAAATAATTTATGATCTTCAGGCAATGGTAAATGTTTTGGATAAGTCTTTGTTAAGTATTCACGCTTAAGGGCAAAAGCCGTACCAATTTGGGCAAACCAAACAATTGTTGCAAAGCTAGAAAGATATGGGGTTGAGTAGAAAACAATTCCAGCAGTAACAAAGCCTGCACCGATACCAATCCAAATATTCGAGCCAGTTTTTGCACCAGCATAGGCGATCGCACCACCGCCCAATGCTGGTAAAAAAGACCACCAAACCCATGTTGGCGTTTGATCAAACCATGAAGGTTGAGACATAGTGATTAAAGTGATACTGGTGTATTGGGGATTAGCTTTTAGCTTGCAAGCTCATTTATTAACAGCTAGCTAATCGCTAAATATTTTTAAGTAGCTTTTTTCGTTTTTCTTCGTACTCTTCAGCAGTGATGATGCCATCATCGTAAAGTCTTTTGAGATCGCCAAGTGCAGCCGTAGAATCTTTGACCGAGGCTGTAGTTTGATTGGTAACGCCGTTAAACTTAAGATTAAATTCAGCATCTGCCATGACTAGCAGCATAATAAACTCAATAAAAGCAGCTAGAGATGGGATACCTGTCCAGCAAAATAGTAGGTAAGCTATTCCCCATCCAGATTGTCCTAGATAAAATTTGTGCGCTCCAAATGCCCCTAAGAAAAAACACCAAAGAATTGCATTAGTTCTAGTCCTCATTACCATTTTCCTTTTTTTACTGATATTAATGTGGCTACAGGCTTATCTTACAGTCTTGGAAATCTTTTTCGATAGTAAATATACTACAAGGATTCCCAGTTTTGCTTCGAGTAAAGCTATGGTGATTTGCAGATAGGGATGCATGTCGGGATTAGAGTTGAGGGCAAATGCGGCAATTCCGACAAGAGCAAAAGGTAAAAATCTCAAGTTTTTGCCTGTGGGTTTCACTCTCACATCTTTAAAAATAGACATCATTGTTTTTTCTCCGCAAGAGCAATCTCTAAGATAATGCCCTATGTACATTTAAAACTCAATGCCTCGATAGATTTCCGCGATCTAAGCAGTGTTAGTCTCTGTGCGTATCAACTAGCATCTGCTATCGACAGATTAATAGATTGCTCAGACTCTTCTCGTTGATGTTGGACTTGGTTAAAAATATCTTCAACTGTGAACTGATCTAGCCATTGATGCCGATCCTTTGTGTAGTCACCTGCTCCTAGCTCAAACTGCCGCACAAATCTGATCATGCCATCAAAGCCAAGAGCATCATTCAAAGCTTGATATCCCAATCGATTAATTTCTAGAGGTGTCATCATTTTTTAATCCCCTTGAGTTTTGCTAACATCAATAAACCATTGCACTGGATTGCTTACCTTAACCCTTAGCTGATCACTGTATTTAATAGATCGTTTTAATAGGCGATCATCAGTCGTCAGGAAAACATCCACACCACCAAACTCTGCACTAGCAACATGAGCGGCATCAAACGATTTAAACCCAATTTCAGTTAATTCAATCACACGTTGCTTAATTTCATTTGCAAGAATAATTTTCTCTTTAGCAATAGAAATTGCTAACTTTAGTTGTTCTAGCCTCTTAATATTCGGGGTTTTAGCGATTTCTAAGTCAATCACCTCACTACTAATCAACAACCATTCTCCAACTCGACATTTTCGATAAATCGATAGGATGGCTTCGGTCTCCAACCTTATCCGATCCTGTTGTGAATCGTCTAACGGTCGATTTAGACAACAGACATCCATGTAAATTCGATATTTCACAATCAGTAGTATGTGCTTTAACTGTGGAATATACGTAAGTTGACCACGTATACTAAGTTTACCAATATGATAATGCTCTATTTTTAGTTAAAACTCAAGCCCGCGATAAATTTCAGCGATCGCTAATTCAATATTTAGGGAATCTAATAAAATCGACTGCTCTAAACCATCAAAATCACTGTATGTCCAGATTTGGGCTTGTTTACTATAGCGTTCAACAAAAATTTTATTTTGGCGAATTAGCAAGTATTCACAGAAACTTGGAATAGAACGATACATCCGAAACTTATCAGTGCGATCATATTCTTCGGTTGAAGGGGAGAGTACTTCGACAATTAAAAGCGGATTTAAGACTTCATCTTCGCGATCGCCATTAAATTGCAAAGCCCCATCAAAAACCATCGCATCTGGATATACGCCACGTCGATAATCAGGAATCCATAGCCTTAGATCGTTATTAATTGCTTCAAAGCTCGTGTTTTGCAGCTTACTATCCAGAAGATTAAGCATATTCCGACTAAGACGGCTATGTTTAACAGTTCCACCAGTCATTGCAATAATTTCTCCATCGTGGTACTCACATTTTTCTTCAGAGGTATCAGCGATCACACGATATTCATCGAGACTGTAACGGCATTGAATGGTGGCAGTCATGGAGTTGTTACCTAAAGACAACATTTATATTCTAGCGTCACGATCAATTTATGGTAAGGATAGTCGGCGCTTCGCGCCGACTATCCTTACCTGTTTAGCATTTTTACTTGGTTGCAAGTCGCGATAGAATAAACAATAGCTGAATATTTGATTAGGAGTTGGTTTTGATTTCTTCAGCAGTACTTTCGGAGAGTATAAATTCTGATAACTTAGAGCGCGATCGCGAACTGGATTTATTCGCGCATCGATCGCATTTTCCTGCTTTAGAAAATCGCACTTACTTTAATTACGGTGGACAGGGGGTGATGTGTGGGGCATCTCTAGATGCGATCTCCAAAAATTTTCGACATATCGAGGCGCTGGGATGTTTTTCCAATGCCGCAGGTGATTGGATGATGTCCGAATATGACGCGACTAAAGTGGCGATCGCTCAAGAATTTCAAGTCAGTCCAACCACAATTACACTGACCGAAAATACTACCGTTGGCTGCAATATCGCCCTATGGTCAGTGGATTGGCAACAAGGCGATCGCTTATTACTCTCAGACTGTGAACACCCTGGAATTATTGCGGGGGCAATCCAAATTCAAAAACGCTTTGGCATCGAAATTGACTATTTCCCCTTAACCAATACCCGCAATAGTAGCGCTGAAGGTAAAGATAGTGAGTCGGTTGTAGATCTGTTAGTACGGCATTTGCAGCCTAAAACTCGGATGGTGATGCTGAGCCATATTTGCTGGAATACAGGACAGGTTGTGCCACTGAAGGCGATCGCCAAGGCTTGCCACGATCAGAATGTGTTAGTTGCAGTGGATGCCGCGCAGTCGGTGGGTGTATTGCCATTAAATCTTGCTGATAGTGAGGCGGATTTTTATGCATTTACCACACATAAATGGTGGTGCTCACCGCTTGGATTAGGAGCTTTGTATATTCGTCCTGAAATATTTGATGCGATCGAGCCAGTATTTGTCGGTTGGCGTGGACTAACAGGGAAATATCCAACTAGTCATAACCCAATTGTACAATGGCGAAAAGATGGGGCAAAGTTTGAGGTTGCTAGCTCAACCTATGCTCTTTATGAAGCAATGCGAACTGCGATCGCTCATGCAAATAGTTGGGGGACACAAATGCAACGATATCAGCGTATTTGTCAACTAAGCAAAATTTTATGGGAGCGATTAGATGCTTTACCTCATATTGATTGCATCAGGCAATTACCACCAGAATCGGGACTAATTTCCTTTAAGGTGAATCAAGAGTTAGCGCAAAGTGCGATCGCGAAAAAGCCTCATTCATTAATTGCTAAACAATTAGAATCTGAACATCAAATCTTAATCCGAGCGCTTCCCGAGCCAGATTGCTTAAGAGCTTCCGTTCACTATCTGACTTCCATTGCTGATATTGATCGTCTTGTCTCAATTTTTGAAGCGATGAATTAAATCCCCTCTTCCAATTCCTCTCATTAAGATGGTGAGGAATTCAGATTCTCAACTTTCAATTAAATCTATAAAACCTCTGCTATGTCCATATTCTCGCAAGCTCCTCAACAAAATCCTGATAAAAAAGATCAAACACTATCGCGATCGCAGGTACTAATTGCGATGGCAGTGACTGCAATTATCTTTTTGGGAATCTCTAAAGGTTGGGTGTACTTAACGGGCATACCTATGGTTCCACTTCGTTGGCAGCCAGAACATGCAGCGATCGGTGCAGGAATAGGTATAGGGGTTGCTTTACTTAGCAGTTTAATTTATGAGATTTGGGAAAGCTATCGCATTGCCGCGCAAGAATATCTAGAAATGGTACTTAAACCCTTAGAAACAGTTGATCTAATTTGGTTAGGTTTATTACCAGGACTAAGCGAAGAAATGTTGTTTCGTGGTGTGGCTTTACCAGCACTGGGTATGAATGGAATTGCTTTGGTAATTACCAGTGTTGTATTTGGGGCGCTACATATGGCAAGTGCTAAGCATTTGTCCTATACAGTTTGGGCGATCGCTGTTGGTATGATGCTTGGAGCCGTCACGATGTATACAGGTAATCTATTATCGGCAGTCATTGCCCATGTGCTTACAAATTCACTTTCAGGCATCATTTGGAAATACAAACAATCCAAAACCTAAAGATGACACAAAGCGCCATCTCTAGATAAAGAAGAGGGGCGGCGCAAAGCGCCGTCCCTCTTCTTTGGGTGATTGCGTTAAAACGCATTACTCAACTACTTTTTCTTTGAATTGCTTACCTGCCGAGAAAGCAGGAACGCGGGTGGCGGCGATCACCATTTTTTCGCCAGTGCGAGGGTTGCGACCTTCGCGCTCTTGACGATCGCGTGGCTCGAATGAACCAAAGCCAACTAAAGTAACGCGATCGCCTTCAGCCACGGCATCAACAATTGATTCGAGGGCAGCAGTAACGATCACTTCGATATTTTTCTTCGATACGGATACCTTTTCGGCGATCGCATCTACTAATTCACCTTTATTCACAGATGTAGCTCCTATGTCGCTTGAGATTAAGACGTAATTTTTCAGGCTTGCTCTCAGGATTGAAGCGGCGCTTTGCACCAATACAATCCATAAGACGGAATCAATACTACAGCACCTATGGCAGTCGTCAAGCGCTTTTGACAAATTTTTCGCAAAAGTTTTTAAACCAGTAAAGAATATGCTTCGCAAATTCTTTACTGAACTAGCGTACAGCTTGACGCATATAGTCGCCCCAAACCTGCGCAGCAACAGCACTTGAGCCATTTGTAACTCCTTCGTCATTGCCGAGCCAAACGGCAGTTACGAGGTTTCGTCTTGGCACAGCACCAATAAACCAAAGATCTCGTCCTTCGTCAGTAGTTCCTGTTTTCCCAATCACAGTGCCTTGAGGAATCGCCGCCGATCTCCCCGTCCCAAATTGCACAACTCCACGCATCATATCCACCATCGTGCTGGCTACACCAGCATCAATTTTCTGCTGGGGCTTAAAGAAAGTACCTGCATCAAAGATAACGCGACAGGTTTGGCGATCTTTAGGGTTTTGACAATCTGCGCTATCGAGAATGCGTTTGATGGCATGGGGCTTAATGTATTTGCCCTCATTAACAACTGTGGCATAGGCTCCCGCCATTTCTAGGATTTTGACTTCATTGCCACCTAAAACCATATTGCTAGATTCGTCTAGCTTGGCTGTGATCCCCAAGTTTTTTGCCATTTTGACAACATTATCCAAACCTGCGCTTTCTGCAACCCTAATCGCCACCACATTTTCCGATAGGGCAAAGCCGCGATACATATCGATCGCACCGCTACCGCCATTGTGACAACCTACAATTCCAGATAGTGCACTACAGGAAAAAGTCCTACTAGGCGAAATTCCGCGATCGACGGCGGCGGCGTAGCTAAATAATTTAAAAGTTGATCCTGGCTGGCGCAGGGCTTGGGAAGCACGATTAAACTGGCTGGCTCTGTAATCAACGCCGCCTGTCATCGTCAAGAGTGAGCCATCGCTACTATTCACGGTCACGATCGCCCCTTGACTAAATCCGTAACTGCCACCATCGCGAGCAACAGCATCACGTAAAGCATCATCGGAAGCCTTTTGCATGGCAAGATCGAGATTAGTCTCAACGATCAGATTGCCTTCTCTAGCAAAGTTGTCACCGAGAATATCTTGCAACTCCTCAAACACATAGCTGTAGTAATAGGGCGCAACTGAGCCTTGCAGTTTAGTTTTGGCAGCCTCATTAAGAATTAATACCGATCGCCTTGCGCGTTCAGCATCTTTATCGGTGATCATCCCCAATTCCGCCATGCGATTGAGAATGCGATCGCGATATTCGATTGCTAAGTTTTTGTTCTTAAAAGGATTAATCGTTTCAGGTGAAGGTAATAGCCCAACTAAGGTTGCCGCTTCTGAAAGCGACAATTCTGAAGCTTCTTTGCCAAAATAAAGTTTGGCAGCATCTTTAAATCCGTAAACTCCATAGCCCGTATAGGCACGATTGAGATAGAGACGGAGAATTTCTTCTTTATTGTATGTAAATGTGAGTTTAATTGCTGCTGCGGCTTCGCGCCATTTACGACCTGCGGAGTCATCAGTGCCTACATAGGTTTTGCCGAGCAAATTCCTAGCTAATTGCTGAGTAATCGTACTCGCACCTTCTAAGCGCTCACCCCTACTGCGAACATTCGTGACGATCGCCCTTGCCACTCCCACAGGATCAACGCCAATATTCCAATAGAACGAAGTATCCTCAGAAGCAATTACAGCTTTAGGAATAAATTGCCCAAACTCAGCTAAGGTAGCGTATTCAGTATGATTTGCGATATCAGTGGGATCGAGGCGCTTGATGTTATCACCAGCTAAAACTTCGACTGGCCCCTGTTGGGTGACTGGCAAAGGCTTAAGATCGGGGACACGACCAAGTTCATAGCTGATCGCTAAAACCATCATCCCTGCGATCGCGCCAATCCCAATCCCTGTATATTGCACAGTGCGAATATACCAAGGTGGCGGATCGATGTAGCGAATCGATGCGGCTTCCGCAAGTTCAGGCGGCCCAAGCGTAATCTTCATTTTGTGCTTTAAGGGCACTGACTTGAGACGCTGCTTTTGCCGATAAATGCCATTAGTTGAGTCTTGATCTTGGAGAATAAATTGTGCTTTCTTTTTTGTGCGATCGCGAACTAATTGGGCATGAACTTGGCTAACCAGTGGTGTTTGCACAACAATATCGCATTTGCCTGTACTTCGTCCGAGGATATAGCGATCGCCCACTAAGTCATAAATTTCAGGCTTATCCTTTTGCGATCGGCGCACTTCTAGCTTGGGGACGCGCTCTTTGGGATTAATTTTTAAGACACCATTAACTACCTGCGTGAGTTGATGAATTTGGGTCATCAACTTGGATTTAGGTGGCTTGGGTTGCGATGGCGGTTGAGGCGGTTGGGGCGATTTCATAAAAAGCTAGGACGTAAAATTTGAAAGCACAGTTTCCGATTATGCCTGCAAATTTTATTATGCACTTACTATGCATAGTAAATAAACCCAAAGTAGAGTAGCGGCGCTTTGCGCCGCCACTCTACTTTGGGTTTATCGTGTTAACCTAGCTATCTAGATTTGATTTTGTAGATCGTTATGACTGGATTTGTTGGGCTGCACGTTCATACCGAATATAGTTTGCTCGATGGGGCAAGCCAAATCCCTGATATGGTCAATCGAGCGGTAGAGCTGGGGATGCCTGCGATCGCATTGACCGATCATGGAGTGATGTATGGTGCGATCGAGCTAATCAAGATCTGCAAATCTAAGGGGATCAAGCCAATCATTGGCAATGAAATGTATGTCTTGAATGGCGACATTACGATCCAATATAAGAGAGAAGACAAAAAGAAAAAATATCACCAATGTGTCCTTGCCAAAGATACACAGGGCTATCGCAATCTAGTTAAACTCACTACAATTTCTCATTTGCAGGGCTACCAAGGTAAAGGAATTTTTGCGCGTCCTTGCATTAATAAAGATTATTTACTGCAATATAAAGAAGGCTTAATGCTCACCTCTGGTTGCTTGGCAGGGGAAGTGCCCCAAGCAATTATGAACCGCGATCCAAAACTAGCGCGGGAAGTAGCGGCTTGGTATAAAGAACATTTTGGCGATGATTATTATCTAGAAATTCAAGATCATGGCTATCCTGAAGATCGGGTTGTGAATGTGGAAATTTGCAAGATTGCCAAAGAATTAGATATTAAAGTAATCGCCACCAATGATTCTCACTTTACATCTTGTATGGATGTGGAAGCCCATGATGCGTTGCTCTGTATCCAAACTGGAAAATTAATTTCCGATGAGAAACGACTGCGTTATAGCGGTATGGAATATTTCAAATCCTATGACGAGATGAAGCAGCTATTCCGCGATCATTTGGAAGATGACGTAATCGAAGAAGCTCTAGCGAACACTCTTAAAGCCGCCGCAAAAGTCAAGCCTTACGACTTGATGCGCGATCCCAGTGCTGCTAATTATCCAATTCCTGAAGGGCATACTGCTGACACCTATTTTGAAGAAGTAACATGGCAAGGCTTACTACAAAGATTTAACGCCAAAACCCATGCCGAGATTTCTGCTAAATATCAAGAGCGTTTGCGTTTTGAGCTAGGCATCATCATGCAAATGGGGTTTGCGACTTACTTCCTAGTCGTATGGGACTACATCAAATATGCCAGAGACAAAAAGATCCCTGTGGGGCCTGGGCGCGGTAGTGCGGCGGGTTCGCTAGTTGCCTATTCTCTGGGAATCACGAATATTGACCCGATCCATCATGGACTTCTGTTTGAAAGATTTCTCAATCCTGAACGGAAGTCTATGCCTGATATTGATACCGACTTCTGCATCGATCACCGTAGTGAATTAATTGATTATGTGACTCAACGCTATGGACAGGAGCGAGTCGCGCAAATTGTTACTTTCAACCGTTTGACCTCTAAAGCAGTTCTCAAGGATGTGGCTAGAGTTCTAGACGTTTCCTACAGCGAATCAGATAAAATGGCAAAGATGATTCCTGTATCTCGTGGAAAACCTGCCAAGCTGAAGGTCATGATTTCCGAGGAATCACCCGCACCAGAATTTCGAGATCGCTACAAAAATGATCCGAAAGTATTTGAATGGCTAGACATGGCAATGCGGATTGAAGGCGTGAACAAAAGTTCAGGTGTTCATGCGGCTGGTGTAGTTATTTCGCCATTCCCATTGGATGAGGTTGTGCCATTGCAACGCAGCAATGAAGGTCAGGTGGTGACACAGTACACAATGGAAGATTTGGAGTCCCTTGGCTTGTTGAAGATGGACTTTTTGGGACTGCGAAATCTTACAACAATTGAGCATACAAGCAAGCTAATTCGTGACAATCAAGATCCGAATTTCCATATTGATGCGATCGCGCCCGATATGTCCACTGAGGCAAATCAAAAGACCTATAAACTACTCGAAAAAGGCGATCTAGAAGGAGTCTTCCAATTAGAATCATCAGGGATGAAACAGATCGTAAAGGATCTTAAGCCTTCCAACATTGAAGATATTTCTTCGATTCTTGCCCTCTATCGTCCAGGTCCATTGGATGCAGGACTGATTCCAAAGTTCATTAATCGCAAGCATGGTCGAGAAGCGATCGAGTATCAGCATCATACTTTAGAGCCAATTCTAAATAATACCTATGGAGTATTATGCTTAGCTAAGGGAACTTTAATTGCAAAACCTGATGGCACAAGTACACCGATTGAGAATATTCGTAAGGGTGATGTAATTCTCTCTTCTGATGGTAAGCGCGTATGGTCTGCAAAAGTTGCAAAGCAATGGCAAAGCGGGCTTAAATCTATTGTCAAAATCACGCTATCAACAGGTACAGAAATCTACTGCACGCCAGAACATCGCTTTCTCACGCCACAGGGTGACCAATTTGCCTATGAGTTAAAACCTCTTGGCAATATCAAGAATGCTCATGTGAACGGCTCAATTATTTATGAAACTTGGCAGATTTCTGAAAAGCATAGATCTCTAAATCCTAATGAAGCTTATTTGTTAGGTATGTTTGTTGGTGATGGACACTTAACTTCTAGTTCACCTAATATTGCTTGCTCTAGTGAAGAAACAGCTATTTGGATTGCGAATCTCATAGTTGAAACCTGGGGCGGTGAGCCAAAACATTATTTTCATACCCGTTGTTGGTATGCCTATGCGAAGTTTAATACACAACCAAAGCCAACACCTTTAACTATTTTCATGGATAAAATTTATGGAGATAGAAGTTGGAAAGTTAATTCTAAAGATAAACATTTACCCTTAGATATAGTTGATTATCAAGAAAGCGATCGCATTGATGTTTTGCGGGGTCTATGGGATAGCGATGGCTCCTATACTCAAAACCCTTATTTCCGTAGTATTTCCAATCAACTTATTAAGCAAGTAGGGCAATTACTGAGTAGTCTAAAAATTTCTTACTCTCTGCATTCAACCCATGTAATGGTTACAGATATCGCTCGGTTTTATAAGCTAATTGGTGAGCCGAGATTGCCAGCAAAACTTACTGGCGAGAAAAAATACAACTTTATTCCTATTCCATCTTTGCGAATGCAGGAAGAATTAGAAATTGAGATCTCTAGAACAGATCGTGAAAGCCGCAAAACTGCTAAGCGATCGCTCCAAGCAGGAGTTATGTTTAAACCTGTTCGTTCACAATATGCAACTCAGATAATAGGCTGGGCTGAAGCGTATCAAAAAATTTATACAGAGACGTATCTACAAGATGCTCGTCCAGTATTTGTAGTATCTGTTGAAGATTGGGGAACTGAAGAATGTTTTGACATTGAAATGGCAGACCAAAATTCTCCCTATTTCTTAGCAAATGGAATAGTTACCCATAATTGCTACCAAGAGCAGATCATGAAAATGGCACAGGATTTGGCAGGATATTCTCTTGGGGCTGCGGATTTGTTGCGTCGGGCGATGGGTAAAAAGAAACCTGAAGAAATGGAAAAACAGCGCTCTATCTTTCTTGATGGGTGTGCAAAAAATGGAATTAGGTCAGAGATTTCTAATGATCTTTTCGATCAGATGGTGATTTTTGCGGAATATTGTCTTAGCTACGATACGCTGGTGCGAACTGTGGAATTTGGTCTGATGCCGATCGGTAAAATTGTTGAGCATCAAATCGAATGTCAGGTCTATAGCGTTGATGAGAAAGGATTTGTGTATACTCAGCCGATCGCACAGTGGCACGATCGCGGTAATCAAGAAGTCTTTGAATATGAGCTAGAAAATGGCGATCGCATCAGAGCTACTAAGGATCATAAGTTCATGACTAATGACGGTGAAATGCTTGCGATCGATGAGATTTTTGATCGTGGGTTGGATATCACAAAAATCCTATAACAAGTAAAACGTCGAAGTTGATCTGGATTGGTTTACTAATATTTAGAAAGAATCAGAGCGATCGCATTAATCAGGAAGTCTTTGAATATGAATTAGAAAATGGCGATCGCATCAAAGCTACCAAAGATCATAAGTTCATGACTACTCTAACTAAATCTATTTTAACGGGTTTTATGCCCTAAGCAAGGCTTAAATTGCTATATTGCTGGGTCTATTGGGAAGTTCTAATATAAATAGAATACTAAAAATAATCCCAAAAGAATTCAGAAAAAATATTGTAACTTTTACTACTCATTAGTTAGGAAAGAAACAACATAATGCAAAAGCCATTAGACCGTTGAAAGAGTTGATATGTACTTAACTCCCAGAGAGGTTGAACGGCTGACTGTTTTTACAGCAGCCGAAATCGCCCGTCGTCGCAAAGAAAAAGGTCTGAAGCTGAATGTACCTGAAGCGATCGCCTACATTATTGATGCCATGATCGAAGGCGCACGCGAAGATAAATCCGTGGCGCAGCTGATGTCCGAAGGTGCGACCTTATTGACGACCGAGGATGTTTTACCTGGCGTAACAGAGCTAATTCCGTTGATTCAGGTTGAAGCTCATTTTGCCGACGGTACTAAGCTGATCAGTATTCACAACCCAATTCGTAGCCCTGGAACCTGAAACTGATATGACAAACCTTCCAACTTCAAACTCTCAAAATTCCTTTCCTGGTGAAGTGCTCTGCGAATCTGGCTCATTGCAACTAAATGCTGGTCGAGAGACTAAGACTCTTACAGTAGCAAACTTAGGCGATCGCCCGATCCAAATTGGTTCCCATTACCACTTTCTAGAAGTGAATCGGGCTTTGCAATTTGATCGCGCCCAAGCTTATGGATTTCGGTTGGACATTCCTGCTGGGACTGCGATTAGGTTTGAGCCGGGAGACAGCAAAACTGTTTCGTTAGTAGCGATCGGTGGCACAAGACATATCCAAGGACTGAATAGCTTGGTAAATCAGGCTTTAGATGCTCCCAATGCCAAAGAAATGGCAATGGAACGGGTGCAAAGATTGGGCTATAGCACAATAGAAGAGGAAAGTCATGGAAATTAGTCGGGAGCGTTATGCTGAGCTGTTTGGTCCGACCACAGGCGATCGGATTCGGTTAGGGGATACATCATTAATTGCGGAAGTACAGAGAGATACCACTGTCTATGGTGATGAGTGCGTATTTGGTGGTGGGAAAACCCTGCGTGATGGTTTGGGCTTAGCTTCTGGAGTCACTGCGGCGGAAGGAGCCTTGGATCTTGTCATCACCAATGTGGTGCTGATCGACCCCGTACAGGGGATTGTTAAGACAGACATTGGCATCAAGGATGGCAGAATTGTCGGTATTGGTAAAGCGGGCAATCCTGGTGTAATGGATGGAGTCCAGCCAAATCTCATTATTAGTGCAAATACAGATGTGCGATCGGCTGAAGGTTTGATTGCTACACCAGGTGGAATTGATTGTCACGTTCATTTTGATAGTGCGGGTCTCTGTGCCGAGGCGCTTTCTAGCGGATTAACGACGATGATTGGGGGTGGATTGGGGCCAGTCACCGTGGGCATCTGTTCGGGCGGAGCCTATAATATGGGCTTAATGCTGCAAGCCTCCGAGGGGTTTGCGATTAATTTTGGCTTTTTGGGTAAAGGAAGTTCGAGCCTCCCAGCAAGTCTCGTCGAACAAATCGAAGGCGGTGCGATCGGACTAAAAATTCATGAAGATTGGGGCGCAATGCCTGCTCTGATTGACACCTGTCTTTCTGTTGCCGATCTGCATGACTTTCAAGTTCAAATTCACACTGATACGCTCAATGAGTCAGGTTATGTAGAAGATACGCTAGCAGCGATTCGCGGACGCACAATCCACATGTACCATACGGAAGGTGCTGGCGGTGGACATGCTCCAGACATCATTAAGGTGGCTTCCTATTCTCACTGTTTACCTTCTTCTACTAATCCTACCAATCCCTATACGGTTAATACCTTTGATGAACATCTAGACATGGTAATGGTCTGCCATCACCTCAATCCAAAAGTTCCTGAAGATGTCGCCTTTGCGGAATCTCGTATTCGTGCTGAAACTATTGCTGCCGAAGATATTTTGCATGATATGGGAGCAATCAGCATGATGGGTTCCGATAGTCAAGGTATGGGCAGGATTGGCGAAGTAATTTGTCGCACTTGGCAATTGGCTTCCAAAATGAAAGATCAACGGGGCGCACTTCCTGAAGATAGCGATCGCCATGATAATCAACGGATTTTGCGTTACATCGCAAAGTACACAATTAATCCTGCCAAAACCTGTGGAATTGATTCCCATGTAGGTTCAATTGAGGCAGGTAAAATCGCGGATATTGTCCTGTGGCATCCTGGTTATTTTGGAGTTAAACCAGAGCTAGTAATTAAGGGAGGCTTTATCGCGTGGTCGCCTATGGGTGAATCAAACGCTTCGCTGATGACTTGCGAACCAATCCTGTATCGTCCGCAATGGGGCAGCTATGGCAGTGCCAAGCAGTCTACTTCTTTTTGCTTTGTGACTCAGACTGCTCTAGATTGCGGCTTAGCCGATAAGCTAAAACTTCGCAAACAACTTTTGCCCGTCAAAAATACTAGAGCTTTGAGCAAAGCAGATATGTTACATAACAATGCCTGTCCTGAAATCGAAGTCGATCCCGATACTTTTCAGGTGCGGGTGAATGGTGAAATTGCCACCTGCGATCCCGTTTCGCGTGTTCCTCTCGGTCGGCTGTATATCTTTAGGTAAAAATGAAAAAATCAGTGGCGCGTTTGGGTGTCGGTGGGCCAGTAGGCAGTGGCAAAACGGCTCTACTGGAAAGGTTGTTACCATTACTAATGCAGCAAGGGATCGAAGTAGCTGTAGTAACAAATGATTTGTTGACGCAAGAAGATGCCGATCGCCTCAAGCGTCAAGGAGTCTTACCCGCTAATCGAATTGTAGGTGTGGAAACTGGTAGTTGTCCGCATACAGCGATTCGCGAAGATCCGACGATGAATTTGTTGGCAATCCGCAATCTAGAGCGAGCTTTTCCAGAACTCGATCTGGTGTTTGTCGAAAGCGGTGGCGACAATTTGGCATCAACATTTAGCTATGACTTAATTGATGCCTATATTTTTGTGCTGGATGTGGGCGCAGGCGATGATATTCCTCGCAAAAATGGGCCTGGGTTTATGCAAGCAGATCTGGTAGTAATTAACAAAATTGATATTGCGCCTTATGTGGGAGCTGACTTGAACATCATCGATCGCGATGCTACGGAACGACGAAAAGGGAAACCGATCGCCTATACCAACTGTAAAACGGGTGAAGGATTAGATCGGGTGATGCAGTTCATCTTTGACAAATTACTATTTCAGTCTGTTCGAGAACTGGCTTGATCAAGTCGATTGAGAACACAATTTAAGAATATGAGCAAACGATAGATATGTTAGCTGAACTCATCGCTCCACCTATAACTAAGCTAGACCTTCCAGTTTCCCCACAACAACTCACCGTAGAGATTGGACTCGATCAATTTGGGCGATCATTTGTGTATCGTCAGTATGCAACCTATCCTTTCAGGCTGTCCCGACCGTTAAGGCTCGACCCCACCGATGCCCATCGCGCTTATCTATACATTATGAATTCCTCCCCTGGGCTGTTGGCAGGCGATCACTTTCAGATCGGGGCAAAATTACGCGATCGCACCAGTCTATATCTCACCGATCAGTCAGCATCAAAAGTCCATCTGATGCCATTTGGTCAGGTTGCCCGTATTCGTTATGACTTTGAGATTGGCGCAGGGGCAAGTTTAGAGTTTATCCCTGAACCACTGATTCTCTATCGCGATGCCAATCTGGAGCAGACTATCCAAATAGCGATCGCCCCAACAGGGAACCTGTTTCTGAGCGAAATCATGATTCCTGGACGGTTAGCAAGGGGAGAATGCTTCCATTTCAGTCAGTATTTCAGTCGCTTAAAAGTCTGTACCACTGACGGAAACTTGGTCTTTACCGATGCGATGCGGTTGCTGGGGAAATCTGAACCTCTGACTAACAACCCAATTTTTACATCTCAACCAATTCTTGCCAGCATAATTTTAGTTGCGCCAGAAGGCAATTTACAATCTCTGGAACTTGATTTAGAAAGGTTTGTCCACATCTATCCAGAGTTAACTGCCGCCTGTTCGTCCTTGCCCAACTGTAATGGGTTGCTGGTGCGTGCGATGTCTTCAAACGTACCGAGCCTTAAAGCCTATATCAACTATGCATTGACCAGAATGCGGCATCAAAATGCTCAACCACCTTTACCTGAGATCTACAAATGACAGTTCTAACCGAAACCTATTTAGGTAATCAAGAAATCGATCAATCTTTACAGCAGCAAGTATTGCAAGCTCAAGAAGCGGGAACCTTACTAGAGGTCTATTTGCAACCAGAAGATAGTGGCAAAGGTCGGATTCATGCTTTTTCGACAACAGGCATTGAGCTAGGCATCATTAAGAGCCGAGAGCAGTCTCTTGGAACAGGCGATTTATTCGCGATGCAATCTGGACAATTACTGTTAGTCAATCTCACTGACCAAACTGTGATGACTCTGAGTGTTAGTGGTGATGTATCAAAACATGCGATTGACCTAATCTATTTAGGACATGTACTTGGAAATCATCACTGGCCGATTCTAGTAAATGGCGATCGCATTTATGTAGAAATGGTAGCTGATCGTGCCGTAATGGAAACCACCGTAAGAAACGTCAATATTCCGAACTTATGTATTGACTACGAAGTTCGCTCTTCCGCTAATCAGATTCAATTTTCTTCCCATTCTCATCACTAATTATCACTAATCGATGGCTATGATTGATTCCCGTCTTGCTCTGATGCAATTGTCTGATTCTTTTTTCCCATCGGGTTCCTTCACACTTTCCCACGGCTTGGAAGCAATGGTGCAAACTAATCAGATTCATAATCCTCAGGATATAGAAACATTTCTCCATTTGTTGCTACACAACAAAGTGGGTAGTTCAGATTTAATTGCTCTCATCCATGCGCATCGTGCCAGCACCAACGATGATCTCAAGGAAGTGCGGCGAGCGGATGCATATTTGTATACCCAGATGTTAATTCAGACGACCCGTGAAGCGCAGCAGCGAAGCGGGCAGGCATTACTACTTGTAGCGCGAACGACTTGGAATGATTCTCAACTTGAAGCATTGCAGGAGGATATTGATGTTAATAAAACGCCAGGGTTACATCCGATCGTGTTTGCAATCGTTGGTCGTGCAGTGCATCTGAGTGAACGCGATACAAGTTTTGCATTCTTGCACAATTTTGTAACTGGGATTGTCAGTGCAGCAATCCGTTTAGGCATTTTGGGACATTTGGGTGCACAGAGTATTCTGTGCAAGATGGCAATAGAGATCGACGTGATTGTCTCTCAATCAATGTCACTCTCTTTGGATGACATGTGGTCTTGTACACCTGCGATCGATATTGCGCAAATGTCTCACCATCGACTGACTAGTAAACAGTTCTCGACATAATAAGCATAATAAGCCATAAAGAAGTAATGATAGGCGGTGCTTTGAGCCACCTATCATTACTTCTTTAGATTTACAATTCACAAAATGCGACAATACTTTTATAAATTAAAGGCTAACCTCAACAAATGTGACACACTACCCATAAATTTCTACCTTATAAGTTCCCTAAGACTAGATTGCCCATCACGTTGTCATATAATTTAACAGCTCAATAAGATATATGCTGCAATGCTCTGAGTATCTTAATTGACTGTCCAGATTTAACAAATATTTTTACTAACAATCACCTTCATTACAGCCAAAAGCTATGGAAATATCTGATCTCTCTGAAATTATTGAGGAAAACAACGAGGATGAAAATAAAGAGTTAGAAGATCAAGACGGCTCTAAAAAACCAGACGATCCCCAAAAAGAGCAAAAAACAAAAAATAAGAATCAGCTCAATAATTACGTGGCGATCACAGTAGTTTTGTTTGTCACCTTTATGGGGTTGTGTCAAGTCAAAAGTGGCAATGTCGTGCAAGCTATGCAAAAAGCTCAAGCCGATCGCATTGATACATGGTCGTTTTATCAAGCTCGAAACATGCGTGCCGAGATTGCCAAATCTACTATTGCTCAATTAAAGTTACAAGCTCTGGCTGCGGGATCGCCTAAAGTTCTTGCTGAGTACGGCAAAGAAATTGCTAAGTATGAAGCGATCGCTGCTAAACAAGATAACGAAAAGGAAAAATTGCAGCAACAAGCCTTGGATGCTGAAAAACTATACGAGCAGTTGAATGTCCATGATGACCAGTTTGACCTGTCAGAAGCCGCATTTGCCCTTGCAATCGCATTGCTTGCGATGACCTCTCTGACTCAAAAAGGCTGGCTCTATGGCGCAGCGATGGTTCCTGCCGCCTTCGGTTTGTTTATGGGGCTAGCTGGTCTATTAAACTGGGATTATCATCCTGAGGCTTTGACAAAATATTTGTCAGATAATACTACTCACAATACCGATCACAAAATCTCAACCTTGCCTTATCCACAGCTAAAAAGCACAAATCTATAGCTATAAAAGGTGCTGAGCGACTTTTATACTTTTTATCCTAATGTATTAAACTAAATTAAACGATGAAA
The DNA here is from genome assembly GCF_002914585.1 of Pseudanabaena sp. BC1403. Lineage (NCBI taxonomy): Bacteria > Bacillati > Cyanobacteriota > Cyanophyceae > Pseudanabaenales > Pseudanabaenaceae > Pseudanabaena > Pseudanabaena sp. BC1403. The sequence continues at coordinate 119,144 of NZ_PDDM01000009.1, read as the reverse complement.
AACTTTATCCAAAACCTGCTCCGCTATCCCAAATTTTTAGCCCTAATCACTGGGGGTGTTCTGTCTGTAGTGATTGCACCAATTATTCCCTTATTCAATAAGCCTCTGACGGCGATCGCGATGATTTCAGCGATCGTTAGTGGATTTATTGGTGTATCACTAGTATTAAGAGCTATGCTAGGGCTGGACATAGCTTAGGCAATCTTCACTCAGATTTGATTCGAGCTTCAACTTCGCCACATGTTGAACCATCATCATGTTAAGCATTATGTTAGATATCATCATCATCTTACTAGTGGGTGTAGCACCACCAATCCTATCCCTTTGGATGCTTCATCGTACCCAAGCTCATTATCGGCAAATAAATTCGGCGGCTATCTCCACTCCCATACTACCAAAGCTTAAAGCATTACCACCTGCCGAGATGACCTGCATTGATGGCTTTGGATATGTGATTGGAAAAGTTAGCTGCAAATATAATGCGCGATCACCTTACATTCGCTGTGCGGTCAATCCTAGTGGACCCTGTCAGGATTGTCGTCATTACGACAGCCTATGATAAAAGTTCTCCATGCCCTCAACCCTAACTTCTCTCCTAGAGGGAACAAGAAATTAGTTTTGATTCCCTTCTCCCAACGGCAGAAGGTTCAGGGAGATAAGGGCAACAATTTCAAAAACTAAAGTTTACTGTGATAAGTACAAATCTATGGCTACTACAAGACGAGTTGCTCGCGTTGCTGAATTAATTAAGCGAGAAGTCAGCAACATGTTGCTGAAAGATATTAAGGACGATCGCGTGGGTATGGGCATGGTCAGTGTCACCGATGCCGAGCTATCAGGCGATCTCCAACATGTGAAAATTTTTGTCAGTATTTACGGTACTGAAGAAGCAAGAGCACAAACTATGGAAGCGCTAGCTTCAGCTACAGGCTTTATCAAGCGTGAAGTTGGGCAGCGATTATCATTGCGCCGCGTACCTGAAGTTGTATTCCATGAAGATCGCTCCTTTGAGCGCGGTGTCAAAGTACTCTCACTAATTAATCAGCTTAGCCGAGAACGTGAAGAAAGGGAGTCAACCGCAGAAGAAAAGGAGTCTAGTACAAGTGATTGAGTTGATCAAGGCAGGTGGGCCAGTCATGTACCCACTCATAGCTCTATCAGTGTTTGCATTGGCTGGGATCATGGAGCGACTAATTTTTTGGTTTGCCATCATCAAGCAAGAGCGAAAAACTGCCGAAAATATTTTGGCGATCGCGCGTCAAGACTTAAAATTAGCATCAGTTGCGGCGGAGCAATCTTTAAATGTTCCCGTAGCGAGGTTTCTCTATGCTCCTTTAGCCTTGGAAGATCCCGATCCTGAACTATTTCGGCTCGCGCTTGAAAGTACTGCCGACGAAGAATTAGCGGGAATGCTTAAGGGCGAAAAGTTGCTCGAAGCTTCGATCACGCTCGCGCCTTTGTTAGGGCTTTTAGGGACTGTGACTGGACTAATCAGTTCCTTCGGTTCTCTCAAAATTGGTGATGTTGCGGCAAATACGAAGTCTGGCTCCCTAACCCAAGGGATTGCAGAGGCATTAATTACAACTGCAACAGGTTTAATTATTGCAATTTTTACATCTGCATTTCACCGTTTATTTTTGGCACTGCAAGATGAGCAAGCCAAGCTATTTATGAAGGTTGGCAATCAGTTAGAGCTTGCCTATCGCCAGCAATTCCAAAAGTTATCAAAGTAAAAAGGTAAAAGTAAAAAGGTAAAAGTAAAAAGGTAAAAGTAAAAAGTAAAAGTGACACAGTAGCACTACTTTAATTTTGTTTAGGGTTAGCCATGACATATTGTTGCCACAATTTTGTGGATTGGTATTAGAGACATAAAACCCCAAATAGTAATGGCGGCGCTTCGCGCCGCCATTACTATTTGGGGTTTTGATTTGTCCTTACTAAGCTGTAAAGACCTCATAGTCTCAATTCTTGGTTTGTTGTATGGGAATCTCAATCGCGAATTCAGTACCCTTACCTATTTCTGAACTAAAGGACAACTTGCCGCCATGATGTTCAGTAACGATCTGATAAGCGATCGATAGCCCTAAGCCCGTACCTTTACCCACAGGCTTAGTCGTGAAGAACAGGTCAAACAAGCGATTGCGCAATTCGTCAGGAATTCCATTGCCATTATCAGAAATTTTGATGACCAAGCGATCGCCCCTCTGCATATCGCTATTTTGAGCATCTGCAAGAATCTCTGTCTGGATTAAAATTTTGGAAACCTTTCCATCTTGCCTAATCCATTGAGGCTGCTCATTCACGATCTGCCAAACTCCATTTGCTTCAGCATCTTCTTCAAGAGCATCGATCGCATTGGTGAGCAGATTCATAAAGACTTGATTTAGCTGTCCCGCATAGCATTCAACATCAGGAAGCTGCGCATAATTTTTTTCAATCTTAATCTCAGGACGATGAGGAGTCGCCTTCAGACGACTTTGCAAGATCATCAAAGTGCTATCAATCCCCTCATGAATATCAACAGATTTGCATCCTTCTTCATCACTACGAGAAAATTTATTTAGTGATTGCACAATCTTTTGAATTCGCTCTGCGCCAATCCGAATTGAACCGACCAACTTCACAAAGTCATCAGCAAGAAAATCAATATCCATCTCTTCCAGCTTTACCTGTACTGCCTCGACAGGCGCTGGATAATGAGTACGATAAATTTCAACAAGGTTCAATAACTCGGATGTATAGGTGTCGGCATAGGAGAGATTTCCATAAATAAAATTTACAGGATTATTAATCTCATGGGCTATCCCTGCTACTAACTGACCCAACCCAGACATTTTCTCGGCTTGAATCAGTTGCGATTGTGTACTTTTTAACTCTTGCAAAGCATGTTGTAGCTTCTCAGCTTGGAGGCGATATTTTTCTTCGGAGGCACGGACTAGCGCTTCAGCCGCAAGGCGTTCAGTAATGTCGCGTAAACTCCAAACTCGCCCCGCGCAACTGTCCAAAACGTTTTGTGGTTGCGAATAGCATTCTAGGGTTCTACCATCATCTAACTCGACAATCTCAAAGCTATTCTGGTCAATACCAAGTCCTTTGCCAAATTGATGCAAATATTGAGCCGAGCTAATCCGCTTGGCAACATACTTGAGAATATATGAGTCGTCATTGGATCTAAAAATGCGATCAGGAATCTGCCAAAGATCGACAAATTTTTGATTGCAAATAATAATATTGCCGATCGCATCTAGTACCAAAATACCATCGGCTGTTGCCTCAAGTGTCGCACCGAGAGCGGCAAAACTTTTGTTGATTTCTGCTTCAGCAGCTTTGCGATCGCGGATATTTGTACAAATATAAGTTATGCCAATCACCTCTCCAGATGGATTTTTGACAGGATTTACTTTTAAGGAAATAGGAATATGCTGATGATCGCGATCGCGCATTTCTATTTCACTTGTCCAAGTGCCGCCATGCATCACTGCCGCATGAATTACTTGAGCAGTTTGCTCATCAATAAATAGAGGTCGTAAATTGGTTGTTTTCTTTAAGGTCGATAAACTATAGGCAAATAGATCGCTAAAAGCAAGATTGGTATAAATTGCTTGTCCTTCCCCATCAGTAATACAAATCGCATCATTAGCACTTTCAAGTGCCGTGCCAATTTTATTAAAAGCATCTTCAAGATACAGCCTTTCCGCAATTTCTTCGGCTAGCTGATTCTTTAGTAAGGCAGTCTGAGGAGCAGCTAAAGCATGGCTAGCAACTATAATCCCATCTGCCGAGCCATCATCGTTATACCAAGGCTGGACATCCCACTGAAAATTACTAGCCGATTCTCCGCGAAATGTAATCTCAACTTCTGCTGTGTAATGCATCTGACCACCACTTAAGCATCGCTCTAATCCATGTCTATGGGAGAGCGCTTTTGGTAGTGATTCATAGAGATTTGTGCCAATCAGCTTAAGGCGAGGAATACCAAGCATTTTGACCCAAGGCTGACTAACTAATATGTAATTTAGATTGCGATCAAACATCGCGATCGGTATTGGACAAAACTCAACGAACCACCGAAGATACTTTTCTGCGTGGTTTGCGCGGTTTAAAACTGATCCCCACTGGGCTTTTGGGTTGGCTTTTGCCATCCTAACCTGACTTGTTTTTAACGACTATTAGTACTTAACGTCAAAATTGTAGCGGGTTACATGTTGTTAGAGTGTGTCATCTGAACTATAAAATGGAAATTTTTGATTCATTAAAGATAAGCACTTCTTATTTTGGAGTTTTCAGAGCCCTAGTCGCTGAAAACTCTATAGGATAGGGTTCATATTTGCTTTTGCCTTTTGATCTAGCGCAGCTATTCTCATTTTAAAAATCAGTTTTGATGAAAGTCCGCCAAAGGCGGGCTTTCATCAAAACTGATTTTAGATTTTTCAGCGCCGTAGGTGCTGAAAAATCTAAAATCAGTTTCATAATGAGAATTGACGTGTCTAACTCGAATGGCAACGGCCATCGTAATGAGCATGTTAAGATCCAATATAAGAATCTCTTACATTTTTATAAGTCATGAGGACAGTCACTTCGGTGCAGCAATATCCGATTTTTGGTTCTGAGATTAAATGTCCTCACTGTCGGCAAATTATTCCTGCCTTGATTTTGACTGACACATATCTTTGTCCCAGACATGGGGCTTTTGAAGTTCAGCCCAACTGCAAAGATTTAGTCCATCTCCAATCCGATCGTCAATGGCGGCTATGGAACGACGAATGGTATCGGCAACATACCCATCCTGATGGGATTCGTTTTGAAATTCATGAAAGTATAGATCGCCTTTATACTCAGGGTTATCGAGCAATCAAGGTGACTATTGCTCATCGCTACATTGGGCTAGTTGATCCTTATCTTGAAAATACGTCCATAGTTTCTAGTTCCCAAAGTTTGTACGGCTTAAACGTAGAGTTTAGCCCACCAGAAGAACAAGAGCCACGCTGGGGAATTATTAACTTTGAATTAGAAAAGGAATTGGGAGTCCCCAAAGGATATCCATATTTTCGTTCTTTCTAGGATTAGAGAGCAAAGCTCTCAAACAAACCCAAACCAGTAAATTTTTTACAAGTGTTGCAAAGCAACACTTGTAAAAAATTTACTGGAGTTTGTTTGAGAGCTTTACGCTGTAAGTTTGCCAACCCTGCCAGCGGCCAAGCCAAGAAGCCCATAATTTTTGTCGCGCCATATCCCCTTCTTTAGGTAAGTATCTCAGCCACTGCAATACGCCAAAAGCTTCCGATGTCCCGATTGCGATCGCCCAAATCGCAAAAACAAATCTTCGTAAAGGTGGTAAATAGCCTAATAATGCCACAGTCTCATTATGTACAGCATTGATCTTCGCCTCAGCATTAAAAGAATTTCTTTGATCTTCATCAAAACGCTGAGCAGGAAAGTGATCTACAGCAATCTGGGGATCGTATATTAATTTCCAACCCTGCTGCCTTAAGGTTAACGAAAAGACCACCTCAAAATGCACCTGAGCACCCGATCCTCGCATTCTTTGATCGAAGCGTAAATCAGCGATCGCCTTACGTCGAAAGCTCATGTTTACGCCCTTAAGTACATCTACTTCGCGTCCCTCCCCGATCCCAATATGATGATTACCAATCAAGCGCCCAAACCAATGTAACTTACCCACAACGGGCTTAGAACCATCTTCTAGTTGTGTACCATGATACACCCAATCCCGCCCACCAACTCCTCCAACTTTCTTGTCTGCCAGATAGTAAGCTTCTATCTTCTGTAACCAACTAGGATGGGGTGCAGCATCATCATCTGTAAAAGCCACAATATCGCCAGTTGCTGATTCCAGACCAATATTCATCGCCGCAATGACTCCAGATGCTGAGACTGTCGCTATCTGCAAAGGCAAATTCCCTCGTTCATAATCTTCCAAAAATTGCCAAGTTGCATGATCTGTATCACGAACAATCACCCACAATTCATCTACTGAACGAATCTGTACTTTAAATGCAGTCAAGCAGCGGGCTAGGTCTAGCGGACGTTGATAAGTCGGAACAACCACAGTTATTTTCATAAAATTATGCATAGGAATTGTTTATGTAATTGCCTCTTCATAGGCGGCGATTGTCTCGGCAGTCATCGTTTCTAGGGTAAACTTTTGTGATAATTTAAGCGTTGTTTCCACCATACGCGATCGCATCTCAGGATTTTCAGCCAGTTGGAGCAGTTTTGATGATAGAGCTTCTAAATCATTAAAAGGAATTATGAACCCACTTATTCCATCTTCAATTTGATCATAAGCTCCAGCAGCAGGTGTGCGTATTGGTAATACCCCACAAGCCATTGACTCTACAATTACTAGAGGAAAGCCTTCAGCTTGGCTTGGTAAAACAATAACATCTGAACTCCAATACACATTACGGGGTTCGTTCACATAGCCTAAAAACATAAATATATGACAATTTTCTTTGTTAGATAATGCATAATTTTCTATCTCTACTTTCTGGTCGCCTGAACCAGCAAACATACATTTAAAAGAATAGCTGGGATTACTGTTGGCAATCTGATTAACTGCATCAATTAAAAGCTTGTGTCCTTTTTCCCATTGAGTTCTCCCAACTAAAGTGATCACAAAATCTTGATTAGATAAATTAAGCTTAGCTCTTGTTTGTTCTATCTCTTCATTACTAGGAGGACGAAAATAGTTAGAGTCAATACCATTAAAAACTTTTTTAACTTTTGATTTAGCAATTCCAATATCTTGAATTAACCATTGCTCAATCTCAGAGGAAATAGCAATGAAAACATGGGGAGAAAAAATCTTGAGATATGTTTGCAAAAAAGATTTTTGAAATCTACGATCTTTGCCTTCTAGAGATTTACCTAAGTGTATAGATTTGAGAAGATGAAATGTCGAAATGCATCTGATACCAGTTAACATCTTAAGCACAAGCGCTAAAAAAAGCATTGAGTAACCATGAACATGGAAAACCTCAATTTTATGCTTCTTGACAGCAGTTAAAATTTTAGAAAGGTGAGCTAAACTTGGGAATACACGCTTAAAACCATCAATTACAACCCATTCTTCGGATAATTCTTTTAAGGCTTCAAAACGCTTTAAAGAATTATCGTCAAAACTGACTTGACCCGTTATCAAAACCACTTTCCATCCAGAATTCTTCAATCCACGGATCAGAGTTTCACAATGAGAAGCAATTCCATCATTACAATCAACTCGATTGAGTAAAAAACCGACAATTTTTTGAGGTTTCACAGCCAAGTTTATTCCTAGATTAACAATATTTAAACATTAAAATAATATAATCATATTATACGGATGGATATTTCCACAAATTGTTTAAGACTGCGATGGAATCTCGATTTCTTAACAAATAATATATAAAAATATCTAAATCCTAATCACGCCTTGATGTAATAGAGTTATAAATATGAGTTACGATCCAGATTTTCCTCATCTTTTAAACCCTAATCAAGACTCTCAAGCTAAATCGACATCAGAAGCATGGCTTGTTCTGAGCTTGTTTGGCTTGACAACCATATTGCTAATTGCACTTGGAAGCTTTGGCAGCAAAATTTTAAATATTTTATTCCCATTGGGATCGTTTTCTGTTGGATGTTTTCTCTATTTCCGACATCCACCATTTTATATTGGCTTTGTATGGTGGAATATATTTTTAACTCCTCTAATAAGACGATTAGCAGACTTTCGCATGGGAGCCTTTACTGATTCTAGTCCAATTTTGTTAGCACCTACCTTAGTAATTTTGGTTTGTCTACATACCCTATATGTAAATTTGCCTAAAGCAAAACAGCAAAACACTTTACCATTTGCTATAGCATTAGTCAGTATTGTATACAGCTATTTTGTGGGATTACTCTATCCATCAATTACTTTTGTTAAAGCAACTGTAGCTTTTTTGGGATGGATAACGCCAGTCTTATTTGGTTACCATTTATACGTAAATTGGCGTAGATATCCTGAGTACAGTCAAACTTTTAAACGGGTTTTTTTATGGGGATGCCTGATAGTTGGGCTTTACGGAATCTATCAATATGTGGTTGCTCCTGAGTGGGACAGATTGTGGCTAGTTGGTTCTGGAATGGATTCTAGCTCTGGCAAGCCTGAGCCTTTCGGAATGCGTGTATGGAGCACGATAAATTCACCTGGACCATTCGCAGATATGATCACAAGTGCACTATTGATACTATTCAGCTGTAAAAGTGGATTGGTTGTCCCTGCCGCTGGAGCTGGGCTTCTCTCATTACTATTGAGTTCAGTACGTACTGGTTGGCTAGGTTGGGCTGGTGGATTACTTTTTTTTAGTTCTTCATTAAAACCTAAACAACTTCTTCGTTTAGTCTTAACTATTGTGGCTTTGGCATTATGCATAATCCCTTTAAGTACCATGGAGCCATTTGCTACTACTATTTCCACTCGGTTTTCCTCACTCAGTAATCTCCAAAATGATACTAGTGCTGTGGGGAGGCAGGGTATTTATCAGTATTTCTTTGAGAATGGAATTTTCAACTTTATCGGGGATGGAATTGGTGTTAATGATACTGTCGATGCTGGGATTATGTCTTTGGTATTAGACTTGGGTTGGATTGGAGCTTTACCTTATACAGGTTCACTTTTACTGTGTGGTGTAACATTGTTTAAAAATTTAGGTAAATATCCAAACGACTTGTTTCTAAGAACTGCTTGTGCAGTGCTTATTAAATCGATCGCATTCTTTCTTGCCGCTAGAGTTACGGCTGGTATTCACGGAGTTATTATTTGGAGCTTTATAGGTATTGGGTTAGCAGGGCAACAGTATTGGAATCGACAACACAATCTAGAATTAGCTCTAATTTACAATAAGCAAAAGAGTTGAATATATCAATGAAAATATGCATAGTTACGCCTTATGTGATTAAAAGTGACGGTCAAGGTCGAGCCAATTATGAAATTGTTTTGGAAGCTATTCGTTGCAATCATCAGGTTAGTCTAGTAACAAGAAAAATAGAACCTGATTTATGTGATAACCCTCTTATTGAATTCGTTAGTTTAACTGTTGACAAATTTCCTACGGAGTTATTACGAGGAATAATATTCGCCCAAAAAAGCGCTAGATGGTTACAATCTCATCGCCATAAATTTGATGTCGTTTTAGCTTGTGGTGCAGTGACAGACGCTGCAAGCGATGTAAATGTAATCCATTTTGTGCATAGTTCTTGGTTGAGATCGCCTTCCCATACTTGGAAAATTCATCACAATCTCTATGGTGCTTATCAGTGGCTATTTACAGCTTTAAATGCTTATTGGGAAAAGAGGTCTTTACTGAAAACTAAAGTAGTGGTGGCTGTCTCCGACAATATCAAGTGCGAATTAAGTGAAATTGGTGTTTCTAGGGATCGCATTCGGGTAATTTATAATGGTGTAGATCTTGATGAATTTACACCGCTATCTAGCGATCGCAGTCAATTTGGTCTTCCTGACAAAGTATGTTTAGCTATGTTTGCTGGGGATATTAGAACTAATCGTAAGAACTTAGATACGGTTCTTAAATCTCTGGTGAATATTCCTAATTTACACTTAGCAGTAGTAGGTAATACGGAGCGAAGCCCATACCCAGAGCTATCTAAACAACTAGGTATAAGCGATCGCGTTTATTTCTTGGGTTATCGGCGTGATGTTGCCAAAATTATGCAAGCAGTTGATTTTTTTGTCTTTCCATCACGGTATGAACCTTTTGGTATGGTCGTAAGTGAGGCCATGGCAACTGGCTTACCTGTAATTACAACAGCAGTGTCAGGCGTAGCTTCAATCATTACGACTGAATGCGGAATAGTTTTAGCGGATCCAGAAGATGGCAAAGCCTTAACAGATGCTCTGATGAAATTAACAAATGATGTTGATTTGAGAGTAAATATGGGTAAATCGGCTAGGACTGTAGCTGAGCAGCATAGCTGGAGAGTTAAGTCAGAACAATATATTCATTTATTAGAAGAGTTTTGCTAACGATGTCTGCCGAGGGTTGTGATGTATAAAACGGCTTCATCACTGGGAATGCCAAGAACTTCATTAACAAGATCGTCAAAAAATCCTGCTATGCCGCTTACCCCAACACCTAAGCCGATCGCAGCCAGATTTAGGCGTTGCCCTAGATGTCCTGCATCCATATGTAAATAACGATAGACGCGATCGCCATATTTGGCCACAGCTTTTTGAAGATCGGCAGTATGGAAAATGACGGCTCCTGCATCGCGTCCAAGGTCTTGACCGAGGCAGAGATAATGCAATTCATCGCGGAAGTTTTTAAAGCGAATTTGGCGTAGCTCTTGTGATTTGGGAGCGTAGTAATAGCATCCTTCTTCCAATCCAGCTACGCCTGTTACGGCGACGAAGGTTTCAATGAGACTCAGATCGAAATAGTCAGGATTACCATCAATACCCTGATCGGTATAGTGTTGCGGCTGATAGGTAAAGTCAAGAATTGCTTTGAGCTCGGCTAGTTCTAACTTCGCGCCGCTATATTCACGGGTTGATCGCCGTTGCAAGATTGTATTCTCTAGCATTTCCAGATCATCGCCCCAGTGAATACTTTCAGTTTTAGTACTGACTTTTGTGCAAAAAGGAAAGTTGTACTTATCGAGATCTTGTTCAGGAATTTGTTCGATATCATCTGATTTTTGGCCATCTATCTGCTCTAAAAGCTTCTGCATATTTGGCTGTTCAGAAATTTGAGTAGATCGGTGTAGATATTCTAAAAGCTGACCATCAGGTAGCTTAGGATAACTGATGACAGTTGCTGATGGCAGGGCTGTCATAATTCCTCTAGAAATATTGAGCGATCGCTGCATTGGTTCTCGCGATTCCTGACCTCTGCCAATGCGCTCTTCATCTTGCAGGTCGAGGATTGGCACGATCGCGATCGCCCCTTCAACCTCCTTATCCAAAAACAACAGCTCATTTACGGCTGCATCGGCAAAGCCGCCAATTAGTGATGATTGATAATCCTCAATTGAGCTAGCAAGCTCAATATTTCCGAGCAGATGCCCCGTATCCAGAAAAATTCGGCGATAAGCCCGATCTTGATAGCGCCATGCTGATCGGTGAAATACTGCGGTAATGGCGATCGCCATGCGGGTATTTTGTAAGGCATGGTGACCGAAACAAGCCTGTTGCAAACTAGGCCAAACATTATTGTCTTGCCAAAAATGGATCAAGCTATGGGTGCGGACTTGATAGTTATAGATTCCTGCGGACAAAAGCGGTGTCCCTGCTGAGATCAGATACAACTCTGCTGGATATAATCCACCAGCCGAAGGAGCTGATCTCAAGTAAAAGGCATCACCTGTTACTGTCGGCACGCGAGCCGTCAATCCATAGCTGCAAAATAGCAGCCGCGATAGCCGCCGCCAACGACTCGCTAGTAACCCATCGCGATCGGACTGAATTTCTTCAGTTAGATAAGGCTTTAGATCATAAACCGTGCCGATTTTATAATCCTTATAAGGTGATGGCTGGGTACTCCAATCTAGCCCCTGACTCTTGCTAGCAAGGGTTGCAGGCGAATACTTAGTCCGTTCATGATAATGTTCGGCGAAGGAAAATCTGGCTTCGGGCATGTTTTTGAAACGTGACTTAAATAGGCGGCTAGCTTAATCTTAAACCCATAAAGTAAGGGCAATTCATGAATTGCCCTTACTTTATGGGTTTAGCTGAAAATTGTGATCGCAACATCCATTATTTCGCTTATGATAGGAAGGTTGTCAAAAATTTTCTAACTAGAAAATAATCACATTTAATATAGGGATCACGTCATGGCAGTACCCAAGAAGAAAACTTCTAAATCTAAGAGAGATAGCCGCAAAGCTGTATGGAAACGGAAAGCCGCAGTTCATGCTCAAAAAGCTATTTCTTTAGGTAAGTCCATCCTCTCAGGCAAAAATGATGGTTTTGTCTATCCAATGGCTGAAGAGGCTGAAACAGAAGAGTAATCTTAAAAAAGCGAGCTAAGCTCGCTTTTTTTGATTTAACTCCATTGGGTAGCTAGTCGCCATGCTTGATAGCCAAGTCCTAGTCCAATCAAACAAGGCATGGTCAATATGCTGATCGCAATCCATAATTTGCGTTGTTTAATCAAAACATCCCCAACAAAGGCGATCGCGGTTAAACCCACCCATGAAATGATCGCAAAAACTATAAGATAAAATTTCGGGCGTACTAAGAAAACTAAACCACCTACAACCAAAAAACCGCTGATCAAATAGCTCCATTTCATAAGAGCATAGTCGGCAAAAGCGGAAATGATTGGCAATAATCCGATTATCACAAAGCCCGCGATCGCTAAATCACGGCGGGCTGGGATGGTCAATAATACTGACAGGAAATAGCCCATACAGCTATAGCTAATCAAAATAATGGCTAGCCATAGCCATAGAAAATGGATTTTTTTGAAGGATAATTTGGGTCTTGATAACTTAAATCTGGGAAATCTAATTCTGGACAAGCCAAATTTAGATTGTCCAGAATTAGATTTCTCAGAGCCAGAATTAGATTTCTCAAAGCCAGAATTAGATTTCCCAAATTTAGATGAGATTAGAGTTTTTAATGTATTGGGTTTTGACGGATCAAATTGAGACGACTCAGAAACACGTTGTGATTGATTCGCCACAGGTTGTTGATTATCTGAATCATCAGTATCTGCCATAATTTTATCCAACAAGTTATACTAATCCGCAAAAGTGTCGGCACACTTTTGCGGATTAAAAGCCAAACCTAGCAAGGGGTTTAAAAACACAAAATCGCTCCGCCATTTTATGTTTTGGTATTAGAACTTGCTTCTCTCGTCCTGACTTTTAGAAGGTATTTTCAGAAGCAACAATCATTGAGCCAACCCCACTATTAGTGAAAATTTCTAGTAACAGTGAATGGGGTACACGACCATCGACAATATGAGCTGCTTTCACACCTTGAGCTAGCGATCGCACACAACACTGTACTTTAGGAATCATGCCACCACTGACGACATTGCTATTCATCAATTCTCTCGCCTTGCTGATCGTCAAACTACGGTAGAGAGTGCTGGGATCTTTGTAATCATGCAAAATACCTGCAATGTCGGTAAGCAAGATTAATTTTTCAGCTCCCAAGGCGGCGGCGAGTTCACCAGCAACCGTATCAGCATTGATGTTGTAGGACTGACCAGTCTCATCGGTTGCCACACTGGACACAACAGGAATATGCCCTGCTTCAAGTAGGGTTGAAAGTAAACCGATATTAATGCCACTAACTTCGCCGACAAAGCCGATCGCATCATTTCCCTGTGGACGAGCACGAATCAAGTTGCCATCTTTACCACACAAGCCCACACCAGAACCGCCAGCAAGGTTAATCATTTCGACAATCTGCTTGTTGACTCGCCCCACTAGTACCATTTCCACTACTTCCATTGTCTCAGCATCGGTGACGCGCAAACCATCGATAAACTGAGGTTTGATGTTGAGCTTAGTTAGCCATGTATTGATTTCAGGGCCACCGCCATGAACTAACACTGGACGCAGTCCCATAAATGACATCGTCACCACATCGCGGATCACGTCCTGTCGCAGGTTTTCTTCTTTCATCGCCGCGCCCCCATATTTGACGACAATGGTACGCCCTGAAAATTCCTGCATATAAGGCAGGGCTTCACTTAGAACCTGAACGCGATCGCTGTCTGTTAGCATTTAACGCCTCAACTAATCTAAAAAAAATACTTTGATTAACCTTACAGCCTCAATTACCCCAATAGATAAGCTAATTAGGCTTTCTATCAATATTTGATGACTTTTGCGAAATTACATATATTTAGAGTAGGCGCTTTGCACCCACTCAAATACTAAACACCTGCGATCGCCATTTCAAAAGCTTGACAAACTGAAGGAATCGAAAATTTAGCTTGGGCTTGGATATAGGCAGTTTCGACTATTCTCTGAGTAGCAGCAAGATCGCTAAAAATTTCTTGCATAGCATCAGCAAGTAATTGCGGATCATTTGGTGGAATCAGTAAGCCTGTAATCCCATTTTCAATAATTTCGCAAGTGCCGCCGCCGATGGTAGCGATCGCAGGACGTTTTGATAATTGCGCCTCCACGATTACCCTGCCAAAGGGTTCAGGAGCTGTCGAACAATGGGCGATCGCATCACAAGCTTTCATCAATTTAGGAATATCATCACGAAAGCCGAGCCAATGCACGCGCCCTTTTAAACTTTCTTGTGCAGCAATATTTTTTAATTTATCGGTATATTCAGCTTCGCCAAAAAGAGCATCACCAACTAACAACACATGTACATCAGGGATTTTACTAGCGGCTTCCAGCAAAATATGTTGTCCTTTCCAATAAGACAAACGACTAAACATGCCAATCAAATTGCGATCGCGGGGAATATCTAATTCCTCACGTAAGGTCTTTTGATTGTCATTAATTTGGTCAAATTTTTCGACATTAAATCCGTTATAAACCGTGCGTAATAATTGTCGTTTCCCACCTACGGCAAGAAAAGCTTCTCCCGTAGCTTGGGAGTTAACAATTACTCGCGTGGCAAACCAATTTGCCAAAGTAACCGCAATGCGACGATTAGTTGGGCTAAAAATATCAGAGGTTAAAATATCGTGCAAGTGCCAAACCACTGGCGCACCGCCAAATAATCTTGCGATCGCCGATACTACAAACCCTTTCTGGTTATTGGCATGAATCAAGTCAAAATCTTTGCTCTTTTGGGCTATTTGCTTACCCAATCGCCATAAATCACCGATAGATTTGAGCGATGCTAATCCACTTGATACTTTCACATCAGCTAGCGATCTCGATGCCGCTAAGACTTCAACCTTCACGCCTAACTCTTCCAGTCGCGTTTTTAAAACACCGTCAGTTAGCAGTACTACCTCACTACTATCGCGATAAGCATGGGCAAAGTCTAATAGGCATAGCTCTCCACCACCTAGGACTGCGGTATAGCTAACAAACAAAATTCTTTTTTTATCCATGTCTGGCGGTGTCGTCAACTCTTGGTAATTCTTGGCTATGCCAAAATTCTAGGATATATAATCGAGATTAATATCTATTACGAAAATAATAATTATGTCTCTTTTGGCTGAGCAAATTTTTCAAACAGTAGAAGTATTACCAACTGAAGATCAGCAACAAGTTTTGAGTTTTGTAGAGTTTCTCTGGACAAAGCGGCGGGAAGCTAGGGCTGCGGCTCTAAAAAATGCTCCCCAATCTTTTTTTGATGTTGCTCAGGCTTTGATTGGTGCTGGGGAAGGTTCTGGCGATATTTCGACTAATCCTGATTATATGCAGGGCTATGGTCAATAATGCACAATCAGGTAATTGCTGATACGGGAGTTTTGATTGCTTTAATTGATCGTTTTGATCACCACCATAATTGGGTAGTAGAGCAGTTAAAGCAGATTACTTTGATTGCTTTAATTGATCGTTTTGATCACCACCATAATTGGGTAGTAGAGCAGTTAAAGCAGATTACGCCGCCATTACTGACTTGTGAGGCTGTGATTTCAGAAAGTTGGTTTCTGCTACAAAGAGTCAAAAATGGTCGAGAGACACTTATCCAATTATTGACTCAAAAATATGTTGTAGTTCAATTTGATTTGGATGCAGAGTTGGAGACAGTACTTACACTATTAAATCGCTATCAATCTGTGCCAGTCTCTTTGGCAGATGCTGAGTTAGTAAGAATGTCCGAGTTGTGTCCCAATAGCCTTATTTTTACTTTAGATAGCGATTTTCATATTTATCGCAAAAATCGAGATCGCCCAATTCCGATACTTATGCCTTAGATAAAGACCACGCAAAGCATTATTGTGGTCTGGAATTTACTTATTTTTTTGGCACATCGGCATTTAATAAACCAATAAAAGAATCAAAATCTAAGTTTTTATTGGTCATAAATCCTAATTTCAAGATTTCGTTTCTTGCCTCTCTAGCTTTTAGATCTTCGGGTTTAAAGTTTAGCCAACGAGTATAGCCATCGATCGCCTCAAACCAATATCCAAATTGAGCATAAATCTTGGCGCGATCGCGAATAGTCAAGGCAAGTTTCAAAGACTTTTGAAGCTTCTCATCAGGTGGCGTATAAACAATCCAGCCGCTTGCCGTAACTTCCTTGGCAAGTTTATCCTGCACAGTGATTTGCCAACGGTAGGTTTTGGACGGTTGCAAAGAAGCTGCGATCGGTATTTTGAAGCTAGATAAACCGCTAGACATTTTTAGATCAGTTTGAAAAATCGTAATCGATTTATCTCCCTCTGATGTTATGAGGCTAAACTTCCCTACAAAAGTATTTTTTGCGTTTACTTTAGACGAATTATTTTCGAGATTATCAATTTCTAATGAAGAAGCTTGAGCATTTTTGTCGTGTAAATGCCAATAAAGCGTAGGTTGTGAAATCGCTGTCCTTGCCCCATCTTCAGGTGTAATCAAGATCAGTAGCGGTAGTTGCTGCTCTCTCAATAGTTGCGGTTGTCTATCGATAGGGGCAGATGGAGAGTCACCTCTAAGCGTTGTGGGGGGAGTGATAGGGACAGCTCTATCAATGTCTAAGTCGCGATTGACCAGTCTTGTACCTCCGCCTGTGCTTGCAGTTTTTGGTAACCCTAAGCCATAATTAGTGCCGCTAAATTGAGCTACTAGCCAAGTTTGAGCGATCGCATCTAATCGCAGTAAGTCGCTAGGTACTACCAAACTCGACAAAGAACAGATCAAGATTGTAAAGGCACTACTGATACAAGTATGAAAAGTTAGCTTGTTAGTTACAGCAGTCAAAGAATTACTTTGAGGAATAGATACTTTACATCTCATAAATTTCAGCGCCATGCGCGTAAAATGGCTAGTAAGTATTTGCTAAGTAATAGCAGTCATAGCATATGAGCATCACTTTATCTAAATCAACTCATATTGAGCTAGAGCAAAAATTACTATTGCCAAGGATCTATAGTTGGCAAGAATTCGAGGTTCTAGAAAATCTGTTAGCAACAGGTGGCTTTCGCGTTACTTATCTTGATGGTTGGATTGAACTGATGACTGTTGGTGAACCCCACGAATTGATTAAGAAGTCTCTAGCGATTTTGTTGGAAGCCTATTTCATTATTCAAGGAATTGAATTTATACCTGTGGGCAGTGCTACTCGTCGCGGGCAAGAAAAGGGGACATCCTTTGAGCCTGATGAGTCTTATTATTTGGGGGAAAAGAAAGCTAATCCTGATCTAGCGATCGAAGTGATCTTGACTAGCGGCAGCTTGGAAAAACTAGAGAAATATCGCCGCTTTGAGATCCCTGAAGTCTGGCTGTGGGAAAACAATCAACTGCAAGTATATGCTTTGATCTCTTCGGAATACCATCTTGTCCATCGTAGTCAGCTTTTACCCGATCTTGATCTTGAACTGTTAGTTAGTTGTGTACAGATGTCATCACGCTTAGAAGCAATGAGAGCTTTTCGCAATGGACTGCGTCATGAGTGATAGAGATATTGGTATATTTGTAGCGATCGCATGACTAAAGAATTAATGTTTAAGTTCGTCAAAAAAATCGCTGGCTTAGCAATTTACACAGGTTTATGCCTTGGTGTAGTTAGCGCAGCATCGCCAGTATTTGCTGAAGACAGCAGCCTCGGCATCGTCATGCGACGCGGACATTTGCGGGTAGGTATGGATGCCGCAATCGGTGGGCCCTATATGTTTTGGAATGCTAAGACCCAGTTTTATGATGGCTTTGAGCTAGAAATTATCCAAGAAATTGCTGCAAGACTAAACATTGAGCCACGTCCAATTAATATTCCTTGGACAACCCAGCCCGAAAATTTGGCATCACGACAAGTTGATATTCTTCTTAGTGCAAGGGAAGAAGGAGCCTTGGAATCAGGAGATAATAAAGGCAAATTCATTGAAACGACACCATATTATCGAAGTTCTCAGCGTTTATTGATTAGGGCTGATGGAACACAAATCAAATCCTTGCGCGATATGATCGGCAAGCGAGTTGGGGTTGTGGCAAATAGCGGAGGCGCTGCGATCGCCGAAACCTATAATAAAAATAGGGGCAACGCCATTCGCCTGTTTTCGTCACGCGATCTTGATCGTATGGTGATCCAATTACGCGATCGCCAGCTTGATGCCATGATCCTTGACGAACCTGTGGCAGTATGGCAAGTACGAAACAATCCCAACTTTATAATTGTTGGGGAGCCGTTAATTCCAATTCGTTTAGTCGCGATCGTCAACAAAGATGATGTATCACTTAAAAAAGCTGTAGATAAGGCTTTAACAGAGATGCGTCAAGAGGGTAAACTCGAACAAATACTTAAGAGGTGGAACCTGTGGGAAAGCCAGAAAACTTTAAAATCAACAAAGGACTTGCCAGTTACGGTATTAGCGATCATTACGCCATACTCGGTTTACCAATGACCACTGATCCAGCGCAGATTCGCAAAAAATTTCTCAAGCTGGCGAAGATTTTGCATCCAGATGTATTTGGCAGAAATGCCGAAGAGAAAGAGAGTGCGACCAAATATTTCTCGAAGATGGTCAGCCCAGCCTATCAATTGCTAAATAGCGATCGCGAGCGTGGTGAATACCTAGCCACCTTGAGAATGTTTGCCCAAAACAAAAAGCAAAAAGAAGAAACACCAACTCTCAGCACTGAAATAGCTCAAAAGCTGTATCGTATCCCCCATGAAATTACCTACAAGCAATATGTCGAGGAAGTTTCACCAAAGCAGTATGAAACACTCGACTCGATCATGGAGTACACTGCCACTCTCAGCGAGTTAAATCTCGTGTATTTGTTTACCCAAAGCAGTCTTAGCTTTTCTTCTGGCAGTAGTACGGCGGCTAATGTTGGCGGTCAGGGCGCTAATGCGGAAGCAACTCCTGCGGCTAAACCTGCCCAATCTCCAGCCCTGCGTAATCTGAATATGGCTGAGCTATTTATTAGCAAGAAACAATGGACAGACGCACTCAAAGAACTGATTAGCGCTGAAAAACTTGATCCTAATAACGCCAAGGTATATGCACTCAAGGGTTTAGTGCAGATGAATCAAAATGCAGCAGCGATCGCCAAAGCAAGCTTTCAAAAGGCACTCAAACTCGATCCTAAAGAGCCAACTGCTGTCAAATACATTAATCAGGTGAGTGCAGCCACAAAACCACCAGAAAAACCACCAGAAAAGAAAGGGGGACTATTTGGCTGGGGTAAGAAATAAATCCCGAGTATTTCTCGCTAAGCTTGGATTTTCGCAAACTTAAAGATATAGCGAGGCAAGCACCTTGGATTTTCGCAGACTAAAATATTATTGTCATAATTCTTTGATTCTAGTTACTAGTGGAGATCGCCAAGTTCTATCGGCGATCTCTGAAGTTTTAAAATCTGAAAAATATAATTTCATCACTGAAACCAGTGGTGAAAAAGCATGGGAAATAATTCTCCAAAAGAAACCTGCGATCGTCATAGCTGATTGGACAATCCCAGACGTGTCAGGTTTAGCACTTTGTCATCGGAGCAAGTCAAATCTTGAGCATCCCGATTTGATGTCAATATATTTTGTCTTGATCGTCAAAGATTCTAACTCTCAACAACGCCAAATTGGTCTAGATACTGGTGTCGATGAATTTCTCAACAATCCCATAGATAGCTCTGAACTCAAAGCAAGATTGCGAACAGCACTCCGACTGACTGCCTTGACGCAGTCCTTAACATGGGCAAACCAAAGATTGCTAGCTCAAAATGAATTGCTGGATGCACTCAGCTTGTCTGATTCTTTAACCAAGGTTTTAAGTGCGCAAGCCTTTGCAACTGTAATGCCAAAGATGATGCAGCAACTTAAGGGATTTGTTGCTTACAAAAGTTACCGTTTCTTGAGTGTATTGATCATTGATATTGATCTGTTTAAGTCAATTGTCGATTCCTACGGTGAGAAAATCGGCGATGAGGCAATTAATGCGATCGCAGGACGCTTAAGCAATAGTTGTATGGCTAACAGTTTGATATATCGTCACGGTTTAGATGAATTTGTTTGTGTCACCCCCCATGGTGATACTGCAAGTGGCATCCAACTCTCTCTGAATCTCCTTACCAGTATTCGTAGTCATCCAATCGCCATTTCTTCAGGGTTGTTATTTCCTCTAACCATTAGTATCGGCGGTGTGGTGACAGCCTTAGAAGATCAAAATCAACGGATTCCTGACCTGAGTTTTGATGAACTCGTCTCTTTGGCTGAGCAATCTCTTCTCCAAGCCCAAAAATCTGGTGGCGATCGCGACTATATCGAAGTTTTTGAATAATTTGAAAATATTATGCGGAAGAAAAAGTTTCAGTTTTTTATATCTACGCTACTCGTATTTCCTGTAGTTCTGGGGATAGAGCTAGGCTTGAGCGATCGCAAATTAGATACAGTCCTGCTCAAAGATCAGCAAGTCTATGCAAAAAGTAGTGCAGGTCGAAGCGGAGGCGGTTCTTTCACCCGTTCAACACCTTCAAGTTCTAGTAGTTCTAAGTCATCAACTCCATCTAAATCATCACCCTCCAAAACATCTAGCCCTTCCAATGATCGCGATGCATTAAATACCCCTAGCCAACCATCATCAAATAGACCCTCAACTATCGTTGCTCCCGTAATTATCAATAATTCGTCGAATAACCCATCCTATGATCCTTATCGATCCACAACTTCCACATCGTCGAATGGAATGTCTTGGTTTGTCTTGATAATAATTTTATTGATTGTTTTTGCGATCGTCTACTTTATTATTCGAGCGATCATGATGCGTTCTAAACAGATTGGAGGAGGAAATGACTTAGGGAATGAAACCTTTACGGTTAGTAAACTCCAAGTTGCACTCTTTGCCCAAGCCCGTGAAGTCCAAGCCAGATTGACGGAGTTAACTCTTGAAGTAGACACTGATACACCAGAAGGGTTGATGACATTGATGCAAGAGTCGGCACTTGCCTTGGTGCGTACCCCCGAGAATTGGACACATGTTTCATGCAGTTCACAATCAGTGCATCGAGACAAGGCTGAAGAAGTCTTTAATAAATTGTCTCTAGAAGAACGTACCAAGTTTAGCGAAGAAACATTAGTGAATGTCAGAGGCAGAGTTGCCCAGAGATCGACAGCGATCGCTTCTCCTGATAAAGACCCATCCGCTTATATTGTGGTGACGCTATTGATTGGCACTGAACACGATCAACCTCTATTTAGTGACATTAGAAATACGCAAGAATTACGCACAGCATTAGAGGCGATCGCAGCGATCCCAGCTAGTCATTTATTAGTATTTGAGTTGCTTTGGAGTCCTCAAGCAGATACAGATAGCCTCACATATGATGAGCTACTGACTGAATACAGCACCATGATTCAAATTTAATTGCTTTTATAGCAATGCAGGCTTTGCTATCCAAATAAAGGAATGCTGAGCTTCGTGCTGACTTCCTTTATTCTTTATGACGTGAAGCTTTAATTTGATCGATAAAAAATTCTTCGAGAGTTTGGCGGGCTAGCTCGATCGCGATCGCCTTTGCCCCAATACTAGCGATATAGGTCAAAAACTCTGGCAAATCCTTAGCTAATTGACCATGCCAAGTATCATTTTGAAAAATTAAATGCTCTAGCCAAGGTTGTAACTCTGACTCAGAGCCACCGTGACCGCTGACCTGATAGGACTGCTCTGTACCAAGTAACTCATTTAAGGTTCCCATCGCTACTAATTCGCCTTTGTTGAGAATGCCAATGCGATCGCAGATCAACTCCACATCAGACAAAATATGACTGTTAAAAAATACAGTTTTCCCCTGATTTTTAAGCATCAAAATGATTTCGCGCACTTGATAGCGACCAACGGGATCAAGCCCAGACATCGGCTCATCAAGAAACACAATTTCGGGATCATTGATTAGAGCTTGTGCTACGCCAATTCTTTGCACCATGCCTTTAGAATATTGGCGCAATTGTTTTTTCCGCGCTACTGACTGAGATAGACCAACAAGATCTAGTAAATCAGCAATGCGCTGACGACGCAAAGATGGGGCAACCCCAAATAAACTACCAATAAAATCAAGTAGTTCCCAGCCTGTCAAATAGTCGTAGTAATAAGCATTTTCAGGTAAATAGCCGATTGACTGCTTGGCTGTGCGATCGCCTAGAGGATATCCTAAAATTTCACCAGTTCCTGATGTGGGCTTCACAATACCCAACAAGATCTTTAATAATGTGGTTTTGCCTGCCCCATTAGGACCTAACACTCCAAAGGTCTCGCCTTGGCGAATGGTTAAGGAAAAATCCTGTAAAGAACTAATTTTTTGATTTAACCAAAAGCCAGTGCGATAAGTTTTGCTCAAACCATCCGCCACAATAGCGTTGCTCTGAATAATTTGTGTCTGGGATTCATTAGTCAATACTTCTACCATAGCTTCCGATCAAAGCTGCAAAGTTCATACGTTAAAACATTATTTTAACGTCAGTTAGGGTTAATTTAAAAATGAGGATAATCTTCACAGTAATTCTCATTATAAAAATCGGTTTTTTGAAATCCCGCCTACGGCGGGATTTCAAAAAACCGATTTTGGTGTTTCAAGCGCCTTGGGCGCTTGAAACACCAAAATCGGTTTCATAATGAGAATTGCTGTAATCTTCAGATCTACATATTCCTATCAATTGTAATTTTGGGATTGGCTTCGTATAGTCGAAGCCAATCCCAAAATTACAATTCCTGCCCCACACCATTAATTTTTGAATGGTATAGCAATGTAAGATCTAGGACAGAGATAAAAATCGTTACGCTCCAAATATATTATGTGTCAGTAGAAAACCTATACAATGTAATGAAACAAGGCTAGATAGCGCCCAGCTATGAGTAACATTTTTTTGCTGCCACCAAACCTAGACAAGAAGGAGCGTTTTGCTGCTTGTTGGGAATATTTACTAGAAAATATTTCAGATTTAGGTCAAGATTTCGTTGACTTTTTAACACAGCGATCAGGCAAGCCAAGTTCAACCTTTGTTAAAGCTGTTAGCTATCCCTTTTTTGCGTCAGGTATCCAGCCTGACATACTTTTAGAGTGTAAAGATTTTGATATTCTCTGCGAGCATCACTTGGAGAGCCAGCTAAGCAAACTCTCTCTAGACGCATTATTCATTTTGGCTAAGTCTCAGACTAGGAAGACTTATATAGCCGTAATTAGCAATAGTTATTGTCTGCTCGATCCTGAGATTTTAGCTGGTGTTTCTGCAAAACAATATTATCTCCAGCCATATGATGATGTGAATTCATCTATGCCGTATTTCTGTTGGCAAGATATATATGCTCTGGTAGCTCAAAAGCCTGTGCGCCTTGCCCATGAGTTTGCTGAATACATGCATTTCATGGATATGCAACCTTGGCAGCATAGCGAATGGGGTAATTTGTTTCTTAATCCTAATGTCGCAAAAACTTTTAGTCAGCAATGGGCGCAAACAATCGATTATTTCCAAGGCATGACCATTGACGCTAAGCTAAGTGGTTACAGTGCTTTAGAGGTCATTTATCCTCTACCTTGGTTGCAATTGCTTTATATTTATGCAGCCAGATCTGTGAGTCATAATGATCTACAAGCTGTGAGTCCCTATCTTGTAGCGACAATTTGGATTAAGGGGGATGCAAAAGCTCAGATTCAGGCTTTTCATGGCATTTCTGATCGCTTTACGCTACCAGATAATAATCGTATAACGGTGGAGATTAGAGCGAGTTTAGCCGACGGTCTATGGACAACCAAAGCTGGTAACCGCCCCAAACTAGCTGCGACATATTACACATCTCTTGATCGTCTTGTTGCATCAGATTCTTTGCAAATTCAGCAAAACTTGCTGGCTTTTTCTAAGGCAGTTTTTATCCATGCTCAAAGCATAGAAAGTTAAATGCCTCCTTTATACCAATTCACAAAAGTGTGACAACACTTCTGTGAATTAAAAAGCAAACCCTGTAAGGGTTTTAAAAACACAAAGTGGCTACTTGATATTAGGCTTATTTTGGGCCTTGGGTGACTTCTACGTAGATATTTTCAAGGCGGACGGGTTGACGCATGATCGAGTCAATTGCGATGCCTTCAAAACATTCCAAAATTTCTTTTAGTTCCATTACATTAGGCAACCAAAAAGCTAAATCTCGTCCATAGTAGCGATGAGGAAATCCCAACTCAATCGCTCTAGCGATCGCTAAATCCTCAGTGGGTGTACAAATGATCGCAATTTCTTGAGCAGGGACATGTTTGCGAAGTTCTTCGAGGCTACCTTCGGCGAGCAAACTCCCTTGCTTGATAATGCCAATCCGCTGACAAAGACGTTCTGCTTCCTCAAGCATATGGGTCGTCAATAAAATTGCCGTATCTTGACTTCTAAGTTTACGAATCAATTCCCAAACTTCATAGCGAGCTTCAATATCAAGTCCCGTTGTTGGTTCATCAAGTACAACTAATTGCGGCTGATGTACAAGAGCGATCGCCATACTCAGACGACGTTGCATTCCACCACTCAGACCATCAGCAATACTTCTAGCGCGATCGCCTAGCCCCACTAACTCCAAACAATATTGTGCTTGTTTTCGGCAA
Source organism: Pseudanabaena sp. BC1403 (assembly GCF_002914585.1). Lineage (NCBI taxonomy): Bacteria > Bacillati > Cyanobacteriota > Cyanophyceae > Pseudanabaenales > Pseudanabaenaceae > Pseudanabaena > Pseudanabaena sp. BC1403. Next base: position 94,493 of record NZ_PDDM01000009.1, on the reverse strand, counting down.
GCTTCATTACTCAGCCCATAGAGCTGTCCAAAAAACCGCAAATTTTCTTCACAGGTTAAGCTCTTATAAAAAATATTTTCTTGTGGGGCAACACCGATTAGCGAGCGGGTTGAGCTAGATGCATTTTGCCCATTCATCGTTACATTGCCGCGATCGGCTTTGATTAAACCACACAAAATGCTAATCGTAGTGGTTTTGCCTGCTCCATTTGGACCAAGTAACCCATAGACTTCCCCCGACTGAATGGCAAAACTTAAGTCTTGCAAAACTTGCTTTTTTCCATAAGATTTACAGATTTTGCGAACTTCTAGCACAGGGTATGTATCTCTTTAAAGCAATGCCTAAAGTATAGCAATCGCTATTACAAAAGCACAAAAGAAGAAACTTTACCTTTTTTTAGTGCAATATGCTGTACTCACCTTGAGGTAGTAGTAATGTTGACTCGATTTGACTCTTGACTAATGGGCTGACATATTCAGAATTATTCAGACATTCAATCAAAAGCTTATTAGCATCATGGTATGTACGCAACAAATTAAGCTGATTTTCGCTGAATTGCCATTCTTGCGAGCTTTTACGGTGCTGGACGATTAAGTTGCGTAACTTTTTTGACCAATCTAATCCCTTAGATTGCCACCACTTCGCAAAAGTTTCTCGACCTTGAATTTTATAAGGATCAGGAAATTTCTGACGCAAAAACAGTAACCCTCTATGTAGATCTGGCTCAAGTACACAAGCAAGCTCTAAAACAGGGTGATTAGCAACGTATAAAGCTAAGTCAAGGTTGAGAGCTAGATTAATTGTGTAATCGATGTCAACCTCAGTTTCCATCGTATTGTCTAGACCCATTGACTTAGAGCGAGCGCGTTCTAAAGAGCGGGAATGGGCGATATCTAAAGCACGAGCGCGGTCGAGCGATCGCGTATTTTCTAAATCAATATCTAGATATAAAGCACGAATCGTCACCGCTTTGTATGGGGTTTGAATTTGAATTGACTGTTGGTTAACCCATGTCAGAAATGACTGCAATTGCGGATCTTGGCTCACCAAATCATCAATTTTACGTTTCATCATCTTCAACATGCGATCTGCTTGTTGGGAAATGCTGACGGTCATGACGATCACACCATGCCAACGCTTGAGATATATCCGCTCTAGCAAATATTTTTGGGCAGCAGTAGGTGCGCTATTGGCAATCCGATAGGCCGCAAGATAGTCATGCAGAGTAGTGTAGTTGAGTGAGTAAAGTCCTTTGGCACATTCAACTAATAGGCTATGTTGCCACTTGAGACTCTGAAAAAGCTGGGCATGATCAATCGCTAACTTGGATAAGGTGCGACTAGTTGCCATACAAGCCTGAAAGTCTTCCTCAAGTTGATTGTTTTGCCACATATAACCATGTCGATCAAGCGACACGATCGCCACATAGGAGAGCAAATCTAGCTTTTGAGAAGCTGATAATGTTGGATTAGATGAGCTAGGCAAACATTTAGTTTGCTCCCATTTGGTCAATAGTAGATTTAAGACTTCCTGATAAAAGTTTGTTTTAAGAGAATCACAACTGTTAAAGACAGTACAGAGATAGGTTAGTAGTAGAGGATTACTGGCGATTTCTGCTAGAGGTTGATTTGTGGTGAGCAATTGTTGAAACTTTTCATTGCTTTTCGGCTTTTGGGTGCAAGTAGTTTGAAACCACTTATTTGCAAATGTAGTAATTTGTGATTCTCCAAAAGGAGCTAATTCCAATGTCGAAAATGATTCGAGAATATGACCATAGATCGGATTACGTGTGGCGAGAACTGCTCGATTCTTAGGATAGCGATCGCTAAAGTCAGAGATTTTTTGTGCGATTTCTGCGTGATAAATCTCAGGCAGGTCATCTAATCCATCCCAAAGAAATAAAAATTGTCCTTGATTTAATAATTGCTCTAAGAATTTGCCATCCAAAAATTCATCAGAACATCCATAGTTAATAATTTGTTGCTTTAACCATATAAATGGGTTGCAAATGTCATTAAGAGAAACAAGTGATCGCAGTGGCAAAAATACAGGTAAATATTCAGGCAGAATATTGCCTGCTATGCAAGCCATTGCCCAATATTTAAGTAATGTCGTCTTGCCTGAACCTAGACCACCAACTAGCAGAATTTGTTCGGATTCTTCTAGAGCCTGATTAGCTGAGATTGTGGATGGACGGATTTTGGATAAATAGAAGCGATCATATTGTTCAGGAGATACATTTGCAAAAGTTTCATCTAAATCAATGTTTTGACTGCTCGGCAAACCCGTGAAAATATTAGCCTCAGTATATAATTCATGTAAATGAATTGGCGTATTAACATCAATTATTCTGAGACGATCACATTGACGTATTAACGCAGGAGATATAATCTTACGGATTTTCTGCAACGATTGATCAAGTCCATTTTTCCCACTAATGGATAAACTATCACTTAAACTTTGAGCGATCTTTTCTATAATATTATTGTCTTTCTGAATTGCATTTGATACAACATTATTATCAACAATATTGCCATTAGTTGATACATTAAGATTGGATGTTTGAAGATTTGAATTATCTTTGTCTTCTATCGGCTTTTCTACTGATAGATCCTGAACAGAATTTATAGAAATGTTTAGTTTTTCACAAATTAAGTTATAAGTATTGCGATCGACAATTTCTCCATTCAAGAAATTCTCGACCAGTTGTATTGCAAGACTAAGCTCAGTCGCCAACTGAAGAGGTGTGTATCCTCTAACTGCGAGTTCATCTTGTACTTTACAAATGATTTCTGATGGCGCTCTTAGCATTAAGGCTATAGTCATTTTCTTGATTCCTCTTTTGCCTACTTCAACAAAAATTTGTCAGCAATTCTAAATTATGAAATTAATTTTGGTATTTTAATCATCTGTGGCGCTTAAAATGCCAAAATTAATTTTGATGAAACTTTGCTTTAATCAATTCTATTATCTACTACAAGAAGTTTATACACTGTGAGTTTGTTAACATTAGCGATTGATGTGGGTGGGAGTAGTATCAAGGCAATCATATTGCAAGAGGATGGCACTAATGCCTCAGCGAGATCGCTTATTCATACGCCCCATCCTGCAACTCCTGATGTCATCGTGGCGACATTAATCGATTTGAGCACGAAACATTGTGTATATGATCGCATTTCTATTGGTTTTCCTAGTGTTGTCGAAAATGGGGTGACAAGGGGAGCAATTAATTTGCATCCTGACTGGGACGGCTTTCCCTTAGCTGAGGTATTACAAAATAAATTAGGTAAGCCGATCGCGATTGCTAATGATGCGGATGTGCAAGGTTGCGGGGCGATCGCAGGGCAGGGAGTAGAGTTAGTAATTACTTTAGGAACTGGTTTTGGATCGTCGCTATACCTCAATGGTAAGCTGCTGCCAAATTTGGAGCTAGGTCAACATATTTGGTGCGATCACGATACTTACGAAGATCGCTTAGGGCAAGCAGCCCTAGAACAGGTGGGGATTGAAGTATGGAATATGAGGTTAATAGAGGCGATTGCTACGCTCTATAAATTATTTAACTACGACAAACTTTATATCGGCGGTGGCAATGCTCGCTTAGTGACTTTGGCTTTACCGCCAAATTTATCTGAAAAAGTTGCGATCGTTTCCAATGATTTGGGTCTGATTGGCGGACTTGCTCTGTGGAGATCTAGCGATCTGAAAAATTAGAGTCTGTGCTTAGCCGAAATGTTAATCCCAGCCGAATATATGACCAGACTGTAAAACAAAATTTGGCAGTACATTTTCACCATCAAGAGTTTTAGGATTATCCAGAATTTCAACGGGTTGTCCCTGGCGATAGATAGCTACGCGCTTATGTTTCGGATCAATCAACCATCCCAAAATACAGCCATTGTCCATATATTCCTGCATCTTTACTTCTCCTTGTTTCCATGAATCACTAGGTGATAAAAGCTCGATGAGAAACTCTGGACAGAGAGGCAAAAAACCTTTTCGCTGTTCAGTCGTGAGCGATTCCCATTTTGCGAGAGAAATCCATGCAGCATCAGGAGAGCGATCGCTACCCTTCGGCAAACTAAACCCTGTCGATGAATCAAAAGCTTTACCTGATTTAAACTCCCGATTCCATAGGTAAAGTTCACCATTAAGATCAAAATTAAAACTGCCAGTTTCTCCACCTGTTGGGGACATAACGATTAATTCTCCTTTAGCTGTACGCTCTAGTTTCATATCAGGATTTGCTGCGCAGAGCTTGACGAAATCTTCGCGAGTCAGGGTAATCACAGAACTGAGATCGATAGTTTGAAAGTTCATAATTTTTGATCCTTCCATAATTTAATAAAGAACCAATTCTTTGTGGCGAGGCAAAGCCGCGCTGCAAAGAATTGGTTCCTGCTAAGCCCTTATTCAGCAACAAGTCGCGAAACTGACAGGGTGTCACACATTTTATTGATTTGATTACAAACCCGATCAAATTGGTGGCGATCGCTAATATCGATACTCAAATCAATAATTGCTGCCTTACCTTTTTTGGTTTGCACATTTGCCTTACGGACATTAATTTTGTTATCCGATAAGCGCGTCAAAATATCTCGCAGTACACCTACACGATCAATTGTTTCCACCCGAATATCAATGGGATAGGTTTGGACATGATCAGACTCTTTATTCTGATTCCAACCTACGTGTAACAAGCGATCGCTAGGAATATTTGCCAAATTATTGCAATCATGACGGTGAATTGTGATGCCACGATTGCTACCTAACGCAACCACTCCTGTAATTGTTTCCCCAGGCAACGGAGCGCAACAACCTGCGATCGAGTAAACCATCCCCTCCAGCCCCAAAATTGGTGACTTGGAGTTATTACTATGAGCAGGTTCATGGCGTGCCTCATACTTTTGAGGATTTAAATATCGATCATTGTGTTGATTCTCACGCAGTTTGTTAACTACAGAATTAACTGAAGTTTCACCGTAGCCAATACCTGCAATTAGATCCTCAACATTGTGATAATTACAGCGCTCAGCTAGCTTTTGCATCTGATCAGATTTGAGCAAAGCTTCTAAACCATTTTTGCCCAATTCTCGTTCTAAGGCACTGCGACCTAATGCAAGATTTTCATCACGGCGCGATCGCTTAAACCATTGCCGAATTCTGCTTTTTGCCGAATTAGTAGCAACAAAATTAATCCAATCGGTACTTGGATGAGCATTGTTTTGAGTAAGAATCGTGACAATATCGCCATGTTTAAGCGGACGTTGCAAAGGAACCATCACATTATTTACCAATGCGCCAGAGCAATGATTGCCAACTTCCGTATGCACGCGATAGGCAAAGTCTACAGGTGTCGAGCCTCGTGGCAAGCAATACACGTCCCCCTTAGGACTAAAGACATAAACTTCGCTATCAAATAAATCTTCCTTAACACTATCAAGATATTCTTGGGGATCTTTCAGTTCACGCTGCCATTCGACCAACTGACGCAACCAAGTAAATTTTTGATCATCCCCCTTAAGCGGTTTGCTAGTCGAATTGCTCTCTTTGTATTTCCAATGGGCGGCAATTCCATAATCAGCAATATGATGCATTTCCCATGTGCGAATTTGAACCTCAACAGGTTGACCTTTTGGTCCAATTACCGCCGTATGCAACGACTGATAACGGTTTGGTTTAGGTAACCCAATGTAATCTTTAAAACGACCAGGAATCGGACAGAAATGATCATGGACAACGGCAAGAACTCGATAGCATTCTTCTTTGGTATTGACGATTACTCTAACCGCTTGAATGTCGTAAATCTCATTGTATTGTTTCTTTTGGCGTTCCATTTTGCGATAGATGCCGTACAGATGCTTAGGTCTACCGCTAATTTCAAAATCATCAATTTCCATTGACTCTATGCGATCGGCTAACACCCTCGTCACTTCTGTTAACTGCTCTTGTCGATCCTCATGGGTCTCGGCAACCAGAGACACCATCGTTTGATACTGCTCTGGCTCAATATATTTAAAAGCAATATCTTCCAATTCCCATTTAATTTGCCCTAACCCCAGACGGTTAGCCAAAGGTGCAAAAATCTCTCTCGTTTCTCTAGAAATTAATACTTGTTTCTCAGGGCGCAAATGCTCAAGAGTTCGCATATTGTGCAAGCGATCGGCAAGTTTTACGATAATCACACGAATATCTTGAGCCATCGCCAGAAACATGCGACGAAAATTTTCGGCTTGGCTTTCAGTTTTACTCTCAAAACTCAGTTTCGATAACTTGGTGACCCCTTCAACCAGTTGTCGTACTTCTTTCCCAAACATTTCTTCGATCTGATCACAAGACACCTCAGTATCTTCAACCACATCATGCAAAAATCCTGCGGCGATCATCGCATTGCTGCCACCTAAATCCTTCAGAATTGCGGCAACTGAGATCGGATGTAATATGTAAGGCTCTCCCGATGCACGGCATTGACCATCATGGAGTCTATAGGCAAAATCTAATGCTCGACCAACAACATCTTCATCATCTAAACTTTCCCCCCTTTGCGATTTCTCCCAACTAATTCTCAGCCAGTCTGGAATCCATGCATCCACTACCGCATTACATTCCCACACGGTTGCGCAATCTATTTGATCATCAATCGGATGACCTAGACGTTCTACTGGAGCTTCGGCTAATAATGTCATCGGAGTCATATGTTTAATTTCGCCCTAGCAAAGAAGTTATTAAGATCTGCATAACCTTATCTTAAACTTTATGTTATTAAATATACGATTTTGTCTCTAGGAAAACAAATTCTGATGTTTTTTATACAGTAGGTAAAAATGAAAAATTATAGAGAGAAGACTGCTCTATGGGTTGCTTTCCCTATTTATCGATATAATTCAAAAAATCATTGGCTTACTTAATCGATCAATACGCTTACACAAAGTCAAACGATGTGTGCAAATATCCCAATGCACATGTTCAAAAATCTTGCGTAATATATAAAAGCCTCTACCACATTCCAAATCATGACATGGTGTGGGATCATCTTTTGAACCGCCAGAGGATTGCAGATCGTTACCCTGATCAGTGATCACCCACCAATAGGCTTGCGAAACTATTGAAAATTTAACAGTGATTTGCTTGCATGGATCGAGCGAATTACCATGCTTTACTGCATTAACTAATGCTTCTTGCAAACCCAATCGTAATTCTGGCTGCCATTCTGACGGGACTTCGTCAAGCAACAGGTCTAAGACTGGAGCAAGATAGAGAGTTGAAGTAAAACTGAGATTTCTCCACTTTCGTCCTACAGGACGCACAGGTGTCACAATCACTGACTTTTAACTCCTCTGAAAGACTTCTGTAGCTTGATTTTGTGCTTTGTGAACAGCAAAAATATTCACTAAACATGCAATGGAATTAATTAAATTCACGATCGCCATACAATAGATCTATATCTCTATATTCTAGCGAAAAAATCTTTCTTAAAATCTTTCCTAAGCAATATGACTTTTACGCAACGACAAATTTCTCCTTTTAATCCCACCGAAAATACGCGCACGATGGGAAAAGGGATGCGGGCGGCTATTTTATTTTTGTTAAGTGTATTAGTGCTAATCGGGGTTTTAGGCGGACGATTATTTTACTTGCAGCTGATTGAAGGCGATCGCAATCAACAACTTGCGGAAAATAATCGGATTAGATTAATTGCTAAACCGCCAGAGAGGGGAAGACTATTTGATCGCAAAGGTAATATTCTCGCTTCAAGCCGCTTAGCGCATGTAGTTTACCTATGGCCGATCGCTCAATCTAAAGACAAATGGCAACCAATTATTAATCGTTTAGCTGGGTTAATTGGCGTTTCAGCACAGACGATTACAGATAAGCTTGAACAGGAAGGCTATAACTCACCGAACCTAGTCCGAATTTCTGCGTCGATTAGTCCCAAGCTCGTAACTGTTCTCTCCGAGCATAGCCTTGAATTACCGGGGGTAAAGGTTGAGGCTGAAGCAGTGCGCTATTACCCCAATGGTGATGTTGCAGCTCATGTGCTGGGCTATACAGGAGAACTAACTGCCGAAGAGTTACCCAAATTACGCGAAAAAGGTTATCGACCTGGGGATGTGATTGGTAAAGCAGGAGTAGAATATGCCTTTGAAAATCAGCTGCGTGGCGAATGGGGCGGACAACAGGTAGAAGTCGATGCTTTTGGTAAGGTGCTGCGAATTTTAGGTCAGAAACCACCTAAAGCGGGTAACGCCGTCAAAATGACACTTGACGCAGATTTAGAAAAAGCAGTAGAAAAGATTTTAGGCGAGCAGCAAGGCGGGATTATCGCGATGAATCCTAATAATGGGGAAATACTCGCCATGGTTAGTCATCCCGCCTTTGATCCAAATCTATTTTCGGGCAAGATTTCTGACGCAACATGGAAACGACTGCAAGAAAAAGACCATCCCTTTGTCAATAGGGTTTTACAGGTATACCCCCCTGCTAGTACTTTTAAGGTTGTGACGATGGCCGCAGGTTTAGAAACCAACAAATTTGGCATAAATGATGTCCTTGCGACCTACCCATATCTTGATATCGGTGGTTTTCAGTTTTGGGATCACAACAAAGCAGGGTTTGGCACAATTGGTTTTTATGAGGCGATGGCATATAGCAGCAACACTTTCTTTGGACAGGTAGGTATGCGCGTGGGTGAGAAAGATCTTGCCGCATGGTCGCATAAATTTGGTTACGGTGAATATTCAGGCATTGAAATAAAAGAGGAAGAAACCAAAGGTACAGTTCCAGACGAAGAGTGGAAAAAGCGGGTAATTGGCGAACCTTGGTATGTCGGTAATACTCTGAATATGTCGATTGGACAGGGTGATGTGCAGGCTAATCTTGTGCAAGTTTCGATGATGACTGCTGCTGTTGCTAATGGTGGATTTAAAATTAGACCCCATTTGCTCTTGGACGATAATGATGCAAGGGAATGGCGACAATCTCTGAATATAGCGCCATCAAATTTGGCAGCATTGCAAAAGGCTTTAAGATCTGTATTTGAGTTCGGTACTGCCGCATCGCTAAATTCATCGGAAATAGCGATGGCAGGTAAGTCTGGCACTGCCCAAGATCCTCCTCGTCTTAATCATGCATGGTTTACAGTATATGCACCCTATGAAAAACCTGAAATTGTCGTAACTGTATTTGCAGAGAATGCAGGTGGGGGTGGTGGTAGTGCAGTTGCAGCCCCTCTGGCAGTGCAAACGATTGAGGCTTATACGCAAATCAAAAAACAGCCAAATTCCCCCAATAATACGCCAGCTCCTGCGGTAACAAACAACTAAAAAAGCGGCGCTTCGCGCCGCTTTTTTATCTTAATATTCAGCAATATTTGAGCGAATCTTGAGCTGTTTGCTTAGATCTTCTTCAACCAGCTAAACATTGCTCGGAGATCTTTGCCAACTGACTCAATCTGGTGCTCTGCTTCTTGGCGACGCATCGCGGTGAAACCAGGTTTGCCAGCTTGATTTTCGAGGACAAACTCACGAGCAAATTGACCAGATTGAATTTCCGAAAGAATTTTCTTCATTTCGACCTTAGTCTGCTCATTAACCACGCGAGGACCACGAGTGTAATCACCATATTCAGCCGTATTAGAGATGCTGTAACGCATATTCGACATACCGCCTTCAACCACCAAGTCCACAATCAGCTTCACTTCATGTAGGCACTCGAAGTAGGCGAGTTCGGGCTGATAGCCAGCTTCTACAAGGGTTTCAAAACCAGCCTTGATCAGCGCGCACAAGCCACCGCAAAGTACAGCTTGTTCGCCGAATAGATCGGTTTCAGTCTCTTCACGGAAAGTCGTTTCGAGAACACCGCCGCGTGTACCGCCGATACCCTTGGCATATGCCATCGCGCGATCGCGTGCTTGTCCTGTGGCATCCTGATACACAGCAAACAAAGCAGGAACTCCTTGACCTTGGGTATATGTGCGACGCACCAAGTGTCCAGGGCCTTTAGGAGCAACCATGATCACATCGACATCCACAGGAGGCACAACTTGCCCGAAGTGAATGTTAAAACCATGGGCAAAGGCTAGGGTATTACCAGCTTTGAGGTTTGGAGCAATTTCGTTAGCATAGATTGCTTTTTGAGTTTCGTCAGGCAATAAAATCATAATTAGGTCAGCAGCAGCCGATGCGTCTGCAACAGTCTTAACTGTTAGACCTTCAGATTCTGCTTTTTGCCATGAAGGACTGCCTTGATATAACCCCACGATGACATCCACGCCGCTTTCTTTTAGGTTAAGGGCATGGGCGTGACCCTGAGAACCATAGCCGATAATTGCAACTGTCTTACCTGCTAGAAATTCAAGATTTGCGTCCGTGTCGTAGTACATCCGAGCCATAGTGTGGTTATCTCCGAGACAAAAGATTGGGTGAGTAGTTTTTTAGATGTAGTTTGGAAGATTTATTGTCAATTGCCTTCAAACACTTTTCCTAGTCTATCAAAAATCGTCACAACTCTTTAAAGATATTTACCGTGCTGACAATTCTCATTATCAAAATGGGTCTCATAATGAGAATTGCTGTTACCGTGCCATGCCTATAGCAAGGTAAATGTCTTTACAAATGACATTCTAATAGAATAATCCAAATCAAAATCATTGCGGCGGGCAAAGTCCGTCGCAATGATTTTGATTTGGATTGTGTATTGCTTAGCCGTCTCTAAGTGCGCCGCCGTAAGCGAGGACGATTGCGATCGGCTTTATCTCGTTCGTAATTGATTAGTCTACCGTAATATTCATGTTTAGCCAGATTTAGGGATAAGAAAACATGTTCTCTGGCATTTCCAAAACCTTTGCGGGTAAAGAAATTAATTGCTGGCGTATTTGCGGGATCGGTATCAACGAGCATAAACCTTACATTGTCCTCAATCATCCGCTCAACGATTTTATCGACTAGGCGATCGGCAATACCCCGACGCTGAAAACTTGGGCTAATACCTAGCCAAGTAATATATCCATATTTCCATGAAGCTTTAATAATGATTGTGCCGAGAATAAATCCTGCTAGTTGATCATCGACTTCGGCTACTAAGCAATATTCAGAATCGGTATTATACATACCGATCACCTCCCACTCGTCCCATGTGCGGTAGAGATATGGATAGAGATCGCTGGTAAATAATTGCTCACCCAAGTGAAAAATCGGGGCAATATCATCGATATTCATCTCGCGGATCGAGACACTATTGCTTTCAGGGCGATCGCGATCGCTATCCTTGTCGGTAGATTTATCAGGTAAATCGTTCATAATTGTTATGTATATTTTTAAAAACCTGTTAAAAAACTATGTTTGAGTTTGCTTACATCTGTCAAAAGCATTAAAATATATTACAGCTATCAAAAAATTGTTAAATAGTTCAGCAATCTTGGGTTTTTCAATTACATGAGTAAAGTTTACGATTGGTTTAACGATCGCCTTGAAGTCGGGGCGCTCGCTGAGGACGTTACTAGTAAGTACGTTCCCCCTCACGTCAATATTTTTTACTGTCTCGGTGGCATCACCCTCACCTGCTTCCTGATTCAGTTCGCGACAGGTTTCGCGATGACCTTTTATTACAAGCCATCTGTAACCGAAGCATTTGACTCAGTACGCTACATCATGACAGATGTTAACTTTGGTTGGCTGATCCGCTCAGTCCACCGTTGGTCAGCAAGCATGATGGTTTTGATGATGATCTTGCACGTTTTCCGCGTGTATCTAACTGGCGGTTTCAAAAAACCCCGCGAATTGACATGGATTACTGGTGTAATCCTTGCTGTAATTACTGTTACCTTTGGTGTAACAGGCTACTCCTTACCTTGGGATCAAGTAGGATACTGGGCAGTAAAGATCGTATCTGGCGTACCTGATGCAATTCCTGTTGTTGGCGGAACGTTAGTTGAACTATTGCGCGGTGGTCAAAGCGTTGGTCAACCGACTCTTACCCGCTTCTACAGCTTGCATACCTTTGTATTGCCTTGGTTGATTGCGGTATTCATGTTGGCTCACTTCTTGATGATCCGTAAGCAAGGTATTTCTGGTCCTTTGTAAGGTTTCTTATCCTAGAAACACTTATTGAATTTTCCTATTAGATAATTTTAGAAAATCATAACGCAATAATATCGAGCAATAAAATGGCAAAGACTGAGAAGCTCCCCGATTTAAATGATCCAATTTTGCGTGCAAAGTTGGAAAAGAACATGGGTCACAACTACTATGGCGAACCAGCTTGGCCAAACGACCTGTTGTACATGTTCCCAGTTGTAATTACTGGCACGATCGCATTGATCACTGGTTTGGCTGTGCTTGACCCCACTATGGTCGGCGAACCTGCAAACCCTTTTGCAACTCCTTTGGAAATTTTGCCTGAGTGGTTCTTATATCCTGCATTCCAAATTTTGCGGATTGTTCCTAATAAGTTATTAGGAGTACTGCTCCAAAGTTTGATTCCTGTTGGCTTGATTCTCATTCCTTTCATTGAGAATGTAAACAAGTTCCAAAATCCTTTCCGTCGTCCTGTAGCGATGGCTGTTTTCTTGTTTGGGACAGCTGTTACTCTTTGGCTAGGAATTGGTTCAACAATGCCAATTGACAAGTCTTTGACTTTAGGCTTGTTCTAAGCATCACGCCAATTTAAACAAAAAGAAGGACAGCGCTTCGCGCTGTCCTTCTTTTTGTTTAAAAATTTGCATTTACTGAGAAATAAAGTCCTGAATCCTGTAAATTATTGCCAGAGTTAGAGACATTTACTAGAGGAATACCATAGTCAAGACGCAGGGTTAGATTGCGTAGTGGTTGATAGGTCGCGCCTAAGCCCAGACCAAACAATGACTGAGTTGTCGAATTTATACCTGAAGAATTCCAAATTGTGCCAGCTTCCACAAAAGGTAATAGTTTGACAATGGCTGATCCTTCTTCATCTCGCGCCACAGGGAATTGAAACTCTACCGAAGCCTGAATCCCGCTATCACCCGCCAGTTGATTTTGGCGATAGCCACGAATAGATTGAGGACCGCCAATACTAAACCGATTAAGAGACAGTAACTGATCTCTTGAAAACTGCATATTGAGTCGAAAGAACGCCAAGGTATCTTTATCATTACCAAGACGTTGAACTCTCAGCACCTGTCCAATCCAATAGAAAAATCTACCATCAGGCGAACCATCATTGCGAATCGTTGCTCCAAGAATATTTAGACCCAGATTTAGAGTAGAGCGCAATACCCAAGCACCATCTGGATCGCGGTTTAAATAATCTTGACTAAATCGTAAAACTCTTGACTGCGATCGCCCATCATCAAACTTAAAATTTTGAAAATTAAACGATCGATTACCAAAATAAGAGCCACTATTCTCAAAAGCGATACTGGCTCCAAGGGTAAACTCTTCACGTGGCGATCGCAATAAAGGTTGACGGTATGCTAATTCATAGGTTTGCGAATCTGTGAGAATATTTAAGCTATCGAAGGGCTTCTCAGTAATCGGGTTTTGACCTGCGGAAAAGTTAAAGCTTATGGTTCCAGCTTGGGGATTAATCGGGTATTGATAATTGAGTTGATAAACATCGGAGCTGCCAGAACGAGTATATCCTGCAAAAAGTGAGTCCCCAATACCTGTGGTGTTAAGTTCTTGTAGATTTACCCCAACCCGATAGATCCCAGTAGAAGTGTTGCCATAGTTATCAAAAAATGGACGGATGCTCAGAGACTTTGCTTCGCTAAGCGTGATTTGCAAAATGCTCTGATTTTGTTGGCTACCTGTCGTTAAATTAGCTCTAATATCCCCAATTAAAGGATCAGAGCGCAATAACTGAAGAGCATCTTCTAAGCTCGTAAAGTTAAGAGGTGTTGATCCTGCTTGCAAAATGCGATCGCGGATATAGCTATCATTTAATCTGCCGACGACATCTCCCGATCGCTTGACATCAACTCGCTCTAAAGATCCTTCTCTGACTTGAATTGTGACCACACCATCTTTAATATCTTGCGGTGCAAGGATCGCACGAGAAGTAATATAATTGCGATCTTGATAGATTTGAGTGATTTTATCGGCAATTTGTTGCAACTGGCTGAGCGTAACCGATTTATTTTGGAGGGGCAATACCAGTGTTTCTATTTCCCCTGATGTGAGAATTGAACTTCCTAAAATATCAATTCGCTTGACTGGAATTAAGGTTCCATTTTGAGGTACTCGTAATGGTTGATCTGGTGAGCTGGTAGAAGGGTTTGATTGGGAAAGATTGAGAATCGGAACTTGAGGTTTAACTGGCAACCTTGGGGATAGGGATTCTGGTGGTCGGGTTAACGGGGAAGATGAGGGGGCTTGTTGGGCATAGCTAGGCAATCCGATGCAACTAAGCAGTAAGCTAGGTAGCGAGACCATGATGATTTTGATACTTGTCTTGATCAGACAGTTAAAATTTTGCTTCACCCTACACACCTCAAATTGATAGCTTATATAAATCTTGTAGCCTCAAGATTATGATCGCATTACTATACACAGCAATTACAGCAATTTAAGATCAAAAGCCCCAGAACCAAGTTTTTTTAAAGTGTTGCAAATCAACACTTTAAAAAAACTTAGTTCTGGGTTGAGAGCAACGTGATGTAACTCATAGCCAATTGCCCACCAAAATAAAGGACGACCAAAAGAAAGGGTGACTAATATCGACATTTCCAGTTCCCTTTGGCAAAGTGATCGCGGCTAAACCTTCAACCCCGACAATTTGATTATTCACAATCTTAACTTTCTCTTTTATCAAAGCAAGCTGCGCTTTTCTTAAAGCCGTAGCCTTGCTAATTGCATCAGGAAAAGCTTTGTAAAAACTAATCATCAAAGGTGCTGTCCCTGCATCCGACACTGCCCACAGAGACGCAAGAATGCTTCTTGCCCCTGACTCAACCGCCAACCCACTAATACCAAGATTGTTGCCAACAGCAGTTTCACAAGCACTTAAGGTCAGCATATCAATCACAGGCTGATCAAATCTTAGTCCAGGAATTTGATGCGATCGCAGCTTACTATCCCAAAACTGAATAAACGACTCATTAGAGCGATCTTGCAAGAACTTTCCATGAGTTCCTAAATGGAGAATTCCATATTTCGCCTTACCGCGTTGCGCTTGAAGATTATTGACAGTAAAGTCTCGATCTAAAAACGTAGTCCCAGCTAGCACCTGATTAGCAATCGTTCTAATTTCCACTTCCACGGCTGGCAAGGCACTCAAGCCTTCTCTTGCCTCGGTTAGCCCCATTGCTAAAACCCGTGAGTTTTGGCGATCGCGTTCTTCTAGTCTGGTCACTCGTAATGCGGGAATATTTGCCGAAGCATAGCGCTCTACTAAGAACTGTTTGCCATCATGAAGGGCAGCAGGAGGGATCACTCGCAAGCCAGAGTCCATCACAAATACAACTGTTTCAATCTTTAGTGCTTGTAGTTGAGCATCAATCGGACGCATCACCCAGTCATAGAGCTTCTGCGCTTGCTCTAGATAATCTAGTGAACTTGTATCGCGGAGGCTGGCTCGATAATCCGTCAAAACTGTAATGATTTCTTCTTCGCTAGAATAGTTGGTATAGCGATGAAAAGGTTTGCCAAGTTCTTTAGGCGGGATGACTAGAATCTCGATGCGATTGTTCAGCATGATCGGATAGATAAGCACAGAGGGGCTTCCAGATCGCTTTGAAACATCGCTTAGGATATCTTGGGCTTGGTTGATGCTTAATGTCGGTAGCTTGAGAGTTTCTCCCAAGAAAACCCCTAACTCTGAGATATAGGCTTTTTCAATAGCCTCAAAAGCTTTTTCTAAGTTCTCTTCTTTTAAAAAGCGATCAACGTCTTTTTTCATGATATCCCTGATTTGGATCAGAATCTTCGTCTCAGGAGGATTGGGATTGACCTCAACTATCTTCTTTGGCGGTGTGAAAACAGTTTCACCTGCAGGAGCGACAAGAATATTGCCTTGTGCAAAAATACTTGTGCCGACGGGAATAATTCTGCCTAAAGCCAAGGTGGAAGAACCAGTAGTGACGATGCCTGTAGTTCCATTGGTACTTGAATTACCAATCACAAAAGGAGTAAGTCCACCATGACGCAGAAATATCTGACCACCTGTGCCACCACTGTTACTGGCAGAACAAATGCTCGCTCCTGCACAAGCGGCAAATACATTAGACACAAAGCCAGTAACTCTGATATTACCACCTGTAGATGAAGCAAAGAAATTGCCACCTTGAATCGATCCCGATGTATTCGCAGAGGCTAGAACAATGTCACCGATCGGATCAAGGGAAATATTGCCACCGACACCGAGATCACTGCTGGTATTAAGGTTAGTGGTTGTAATGCTATTACGGGCTTTGAAGTTAATATTGCCACCATTGCCATTGATAGAACTAGCATCAATATCTCCTGTGGTTGTATTAATCGATCCATTACTACTCATCAAGTTAATGACACCACCACCTAAGTTACCTGTCGCCAAAATTTCGGATGTATTTATATCACCAAATGCTTGAAAACTAATAGTTCCACCATTCCCATTCCCTCCATTGATCCTTGCTCTAACAGTACCGAGGGTCGTGTTAATCGATTCACTAGTGCTAGTAACAAAGATAGATCCTGCGTTACCTATGAAATTACTACCTGCGGCAAGATCACCAGTTGAGATATTTCCTAATGCTTGAAGGAAGATGCTCCCGCCATTCCCCAATGAAGTAGTACTTAGTAATCCTGCGGTGGAGTTAATAAAACCAGATTGACTAATCAAACTGATTCTCCCACCGTTACCATTCCCGTCAAATGTTCCAGCCGATATAGTCGCAGTAACGATATTATTTGCTGCTAGAAAGAAAACATTGCCACCATTGCCAATATTTGAATTTCCAGCCCCCACCTCGCCCAAACTAGTATCAATTGAGCCACCTAAACTAGTAAACGAAATCGTGCCAGGAATACCATTACCACCAAAAGCAATAAACGAGCCCACAGCCGCAAGTGGCGCAACCCCAGCTCCAGTCTTAATATTACCGAATGCTTGAAATGTAATATTGCCACCATTCCCGATTGTAGCAACTGCATGGACACGCCCAGAGCTAACATCGATCGCACCGTTAGTACTTGTTAAAGAAATATTACCTGCATTGCCAACTGGAGAAGCATTGGAAGAAATGCTGTAAGTAATACCAAATAGTGAAGTAAAGGTTCCCGTAGTTTGAATATTTCGCCCTGCTTGGATAGTGACATTGCCACCATTGGCAGGAGGCACAGTAACAGCATTGGAAATTGTATCAATGCTATTCAAACTGACATCTCGACCTGCCGTAAGGTTTACGTCAGCGGCACTATCAGTAGCAGGAGATGTTTTTAGCGCTCCTACTCCGACGATATCTCGACCTGCTGTAAAGTTAATTGCCCCAGCATTTGTGGCGATATTATCGTTGACGTTGATATCCCTGCCAGCTTGAGCCGTCAACCCCACGCCTAATGTAGTAATTGCTACTGGGGTATTGAAATTTATATCATTGGTAGCCTGTAATATGACATTCGATGTTGCGCCGTTAATCAAACCTACAGTTAGGAAGTTACCTGGTTGAAATGCAGTATCTGGATCACTAAATTGATCTACATCAGTCAATCCAGCAAAAAAACCTATAGTAGCAAAGAGAACAACGTTAATATCTGTGGGATCAAGTAGTAATGTTCCTGTTTTTCCATTAGGAGCTAATGTATTTACATTTCCTCTGTAATCAAGATTCTGTTTTCCAGAGACTTCCACAAAGCCTCCATCACCAGAAAGAGTTCCACCCTTGGCAATAATCGATCCAAGAAATCTCGTATTAAGATCAGACCAGACGATCGCAGTACCAGCATTTCCACGCAAGATGGCGCTAACATCGATCTTCGAGCTACTATTCACAAAAGTTTTCAGTGCATTTGGAGCAATTCCATTACCCTGAAAATTGCCGCCAATCAGAACTGTTCCGCCCCCAAGCGCTCCCGATGCATCAACCTGAGCATTCACCAATCCTACTTTTTCACCAAAAACTCCAATACTGCCTGCTTTTGAGTCTGAAGAAGATACATCGACTCTTCCCGATATAACTGACATTCCATTGGTCACCGTAATATCGTTAGCCGCAGGATTTGCCACTAGAGCCAGCGAACCATCAGCTTTGACCACTACTTGATTGGCTTCTGGTACTTTGCCAGTAAGTAGCTCCGCTAGTTTGGGTAACTCTGTAATTTTGCCGCTCCAGTTAGTAGGAATAGCATTATTTGTCACTTGCAAACCTAAAACTGCATCAGGCGATCGCAACTCAACTAGACTATTTCCTGCCACAGCAGTTAAGGCAATATTGCCACTAGGCGCAGTTAATGCGCCTGTATTGATAATGCTGCCACCAGTAAAAGTAATAGATTTACCAGTATCTACTGCTAAATTGCCTTGATTGATAATGCCAGCAGGTTGAGAGACAGCAAATCGAATAGTTTTCGGATCGCCATTGGGAAAGCTGAGGGAATTTCTGTCAACGCTAAAAGTACCGCTGTCAAAGCCCAATCCTGTCCCAGTTGTGGCATGAAAGGAGCCACCAATATCTAAACGAGCATTTTGTCCAAATACAATTCCATTGGGATTCATCAAATAAAGATTGGCATTAGGAAAAGCTTGACGGCTCTCAAGCGTGCCTAAAATCGCAGAGGGATTATCGCCTGTAACCCGATTGATAATGTTACGAACGTCAGCGCCATTTACCGCAGAGTTGCCAGTATTAAAGATTACGCCCGACTGCGGTACGTTAAATTCACTAAAGCTGTGATAAAGATTATTGCCATTGACAGTACCTGCTCCTGTTGGGGCGATCGCATTGCCATTTACTTGAGTAGCCGTAGTGCCATCAGTGGCAATCTGGGCTTGCGTTGATTGGGCGATGCTTAAGGAAGCGATCGCTGACAAAAGTAGACACAATTCATTTCTCATTTCAATTCACACCAGAGAAAAATTAATAACTACTGTCAGCAAAAAAATAGATCCAAGTAGGAAGGCTTAATTAAGAGTAGGATGCGTTAGTGAAACGTAACGCATCAACATCAATTAGTTGTTAATGATGGGTTAGCGATAGCGTAACCCATCCTACGTTTAATTCTCAAGAACTTATCTTCCCCCAAATTATCATGAAGTCCTAAAACAGTAAAGGATTTTTATTCGGCAATTTCTACTATTTGTTAAGCAAAAAAATGAGCGTCGGTATGAATCGATTAGAGTCATCTGTTTTCTGCTTCGACGAACAGACGTTAAAATTAGGTAATGGTCAAACTTAGGTCATCATTCATTTTTTAGAGTTTTTTAGGATTCAAAATTTAAACATGGGTAGTACATTCGGACATTTATTTCGCGTCACGACTTTTGGGGAATCACATGGCGGCGGTGTGGGGGCGATCATCGATGGATGCCCACCGCAGCTAGAACTGAGCGAAGCCGATATTCAAACTGACCTCGATCGCCGTAAACCAGGACAAAGCAAAATCGTCACCCCACGCCGCGAAGACGATCGCGCCCAGATCTTGTCAGGCGTATTTGCTGGCAAAACCCTCGGCACACCGATCATGATTTTGGTGCAGAACAAAGATGCTCGCAGCCAAGACTATTCCGAAATGGCTGAAAAGTTCCGCCCATCCCATGCTGATGCCACCTATCAAGCAAAATATGGTATTCGTAATTGGCAAGGCGGCGGCAGATCTTCAGCAAGGGAAACGATCGGACGGGTTGCCGCAGGTGCGATCGCTAAAAAAATCCTCAAACAAGCCGCAGGTGTAGAAATTATTGCCTATGTCAGACAGGTTAAAGACATGGTTGCATCTACCATCGATCCGAATACGGTCACAATGGAGCAAGTGGAAAGCAATATTTTGCGCTGTCCCGATCCTGAGATGGCGGAAAAAATGATCGACTTCATCGACAAAATTCGTCGCGATGGCAACTCCGTCGGCGGCATCATCGAATGTGTGGCGCGAAATGTACCTGTCGGTTTGGGCGATCCTGTATTCGACAAATTGGAAGCGGATCTAGCTAAGGCAGTCATGTCTTTGCCAGCTAGTAAGGGTTTTGAAATTGGCTCAGGATTTGATGGCGTTCATTTAACTGGTCGTGAGCATAACGATGAATTCTTCATGGAAGGCGATCGCATCCGTACAAGGACGAATAACTCAGGCGGCATTCAAGGCGGTATTTCCAATGGTGAAAACATCATTTTACGGGTTGCCTTTAAGCCTACTGCGACAATATTGCTAGAGCAGAAGACAGTATCAGCCGCAGGTGAAGATACTACCCTCACAGGTCGAGGTCGCCATGACCCTTGTGTATTACCTCGTGCCGTGCCGATGGTAGAGGCAATGGTGGCTTTGGTGTTGTGCGATCGCTATCTCAGCCAAAAAACAGTAAGTATTTAAATAAGCCAAGAACTAAAGTTCGTGGCTAAAAGCTCAAGTCGGTTGAAACCGACTGAAGAAATTCAACCCGTTAAAACGGGTTTTAGCTCTTAGCCCGCACTTGAGTGCAAGGCTTCTGCGCGGCTGGTTTGAGACAGCCTTTGGATATAATTGGATTATGACTGAGCCATTACTGCAAGATTCCGAAAAATTACAGGCGCGTTTAAAAGAAATACCTCTGGAAGCGGGGGTTTATTTTATGCGCGATCGCCATGATGGCGTGATCTATATCGGTAAATCTAAGGCTCTACGCAATCGCGTGCGATCGTACTTTCGTAGCAGTCAAGATCTATCGCCTCGCATCGCGATGATGGTGCAGCTAGTCCATGAAATCGAGTTTATAGTCACAGACTCCGAAGCCGAAGCCCTCGCCCTTGAAGCGAATCTGATTAAGCAATATCAACCCTATTACAACGTTCTTCTCAAAGACGACAAAAAATATCCATACGTCTGTATTACTTGGTCAGAGGACTATCCGCGTATTTTTATTACCCGCAAACGGAAGATGGGCGGGACAAAAGATAAATATTACGGGCCATATGTCGATGTCTTCAATCTCAAACGCACTTTAGGAATTATCAAACGCGCTTTTCCACTCCGTCAAAGACCAATACCAATGTTTAAGGATCGTCCTTGTCTGAACTATGACATGGGCTTATGTCCAGGAGTATGTCAGGAGCTGATTTCGCCCGAAGAATATCACAAAATCATGGTGCGAGTTGCCATGATTTTTCAAGGTAGATCCAGCGAGTTGATAGAGACTTTTACCGAGAAAATGGAATCTGCTGCTGAGGCTTTAGAATTTGAGAAGGCGGCAGATTTACGCGATCGCATTCAAGTTTTGCAAAATCTGGGAGCCAATCAAAAGGTATCTCTGCCAGATGATACTGTTTCACGCGATGCGATCGCCATGGCACAAGACGAGCAACATACTTGCATTCAGCTATTCCAAATTCGTGCAGGGCGACTGGTTGGGCGATTAGCCTTTGTTGCTGATAGTCAAAGTGACGTACCAGAGGCTATTTTGCAACGCACTTTAGAAGCCCATTAT
This sequence comes from Pseudanabaena sp. BC1403, assembly GCF_002914585.1. Classification (NCBI taxonomy): domain Bacteria; kingdom Bacillati; phylum Cyanobacteriota; class Cyanophyceae; order Pseudanabaenales; family Pseudanabaenaceae; genus Pseudanabaena; species Pseudanabaena sp. BC1403. Next base: position 72,926 of record NZ_PDDM01000009.1, on the reverse strand, counting down.
CAAAACTGTGATCCTGTCGAAATCCCCAATGAAGTCCATACCCAATTAGAACTGCCTGAAGTTGAGATTTTGCAAGCATGGCTTAGTGAGCGCAAAGGGCGTAAAGTTGCGATCGCCACACCGCAAAGGCAACTCAAAGCAGAACTAATCGAAATGGTGGAACGTAATGCTCAGTATGAGTTAGCGCGAATTCAAAAACAAAGCGATCGCAATTTGCAAGGATTAGAAGACCTAGCAGAAATTCTCAATCTCGCTAGTTTGCCGCATCGTATTGAAGGCTATGACATTTCCCACATTCAAGGCTCCGATGCCGTGGCAAGTCAAGTAGTCTTTATCGATGGTATTCCCGCGAAACAACATTATCGCCATTACAAAATCCGTAATCCAGACATTCAGACTGGTCATTCCGATGACTTTGCCAGCCTCGCAGAAGTCATTGCCAGAAGATTCAGAAATCACACCAATTTCAATGACGCTCAATCCCCAATCCCCAATCCCCAAAATGATTTCCCCGACGTAGTAATGATCGATGGAGGGAAAGGACAACTTTCATCAGTGATGAAAATTATTGATAAGTTGGGTTTGCGCGATCGCCTTACGGTAATTAGCCTTGCGAAAAAGCGCGAAGAAATCTTTTTGCCAGAACAGTCTGAGCCATTAATTGGCGGCGATCCAGAACGGGCAGGCGTACAAGTATTGCGCCGTTTGCGCGATGAGGCACATCGTTTTGCCATTACATTTCACCGCAAAAAACGTAGCCAAAGAATGCAGCGATCGCACCTCGATCAAATCACTGGTTTAGGTCATCATCGGCAAAAGGTATTGCTGGAAAAGTTCCATTCTGTTGATTATATCCGCCAAGCAACTGTTGAACAGATCGCTGAAACTGATGGTATTGGACATAAGTTAGCTCAGCATATTTATAACCATTTTCATTCAACCAATGACTGAGAATAAGCCGTGCAAAGCGCCGCCTATTCTCAGTCATTGAAGAGTAACTTACTTTCTTTATCCCAATTGCGATACATCCAAATTACTGTGTACCAATTCATATAAATCCGAAAAATCTCCATCGCAATTTCTGATTTACCCTGATCGCATAACCATGTTAATAAAGGCTTAAGCGTGCGATCATTAAGCGTACCACCAAGGGTGAGAATCCCCCATAGCGCAAGATGTAGCCAAGTTTTTTGAATCATTAACTTGACTTCCCATGTTGGATGTTTTTGATAAAAAATAATGCTCATTCGACCGCGTTGTTCCTCTAAATCAAGCAATCGGGGCATTTTATCAATGGAAAATTTAGCATGGTAATGGAAAGCGATCGCCCCCGCACAGGTCAAACGTTTTAAGCCCAATTTTTTAACCCGCATTCCTAACTCAAAATCTTCCCAACCATATTGGAAAAACCCAGTATCAAATTTTCCTGCTTCCAATAACCATTTACGGGCGATCGCTAAATTACAAGTATCAAAAATAGCGGCGGTAAAATATGGCACTGCTGAGACAGCCTCGGAATCAGGAGACTCCAGATTACTAGTATCTATGATCCGTCCATAGCTATAAACTTTTTCCCCTTGGGCAAGGGTTTCAGTATGAGCTTGAAGATATTCAGGATTAACCGTGATATCACTATCGACAAAGGCAATGTATTTACCAAGTGCAGCATCAATGCCATAGTTGCGGGCAGTAGCCGCAGCCGCATGGTCTTGGGTTAGTAGTCGCAGATGTGGATAGAGATCGCGATTAGCAGTTAAAAACTCCACCGTACCATCGGATGAGCCATCATCAATCACCAAAATCTCATATGACTGAGTTATGGTTTGTTTTTCCAATGCAGCAAGACATTTTTGCAAAATTGGCAAGCGGTTATAGGTTGGCACAACCACTGACCACAACATTTCCGACACTATGTTTCTCCTAAGCGATCGCAAAAAGGATTATAACCCTAAGTGTCTTTTGGCTTAGTGCGGTAAATGGACGATTTTAAGACATAATTTTGAGGTTGATGTCTCGCAAGATTTGCATGAAAGTCGAAATCACAGCAATTCCTGATATTTTGCTAATTACACCTAGAGTATTTGGCGATAAGAGGGGATTTTTTTATGAATCCTATAATCAAATGGTTTTGCAGTTTTAATCGAAGCTTGCACGCTCCGCTCCCATGCATCCGTACCAATATCGAAGACACATTATTATTGCTAGAAGCGGCTCGAAAAAATAAAGGCACTGGTTGCTAAAGAAGTGCCTTGTTAAATTGCTTTCTTTTTTATACCATTCCCTCTTGATCACTATTTCAGGGAATACATTACTATCATTTTTAATTTATATTAACCAATTTCAAGCTTCTGCATTTCTCGGCTTTCAAGATTTGGCAATAAGTAAATAAATCCACTAAAAAACCAAAAGTAAGGCAACATTGTGGGGTCAGTTACTAGCTGTCTACCTACATGAATTAGTTGAAATATAAATATAGCTAGCGCTAGTTTCTTATAAAAAGGATTTTTTAGATTGAGAAATACAGAGTATAAGGATATTAAAATAACTAATCTAAGTCCATACCACAAAATAAACCCCAATAGTCCAATTTCTATCATAACCCGCCCAGGCTCCTCTTCGGAAGGCGGCAATGATTCACCCGCAGGAAGTTCTAAAATCTGTCTCAGACTTGCTGCTCCACCTTGGGTGGCTCCTGTCCCATAACCGTCAAACCTATCTTTAGCAAAAACATCAGTGAAATATCCGAACGCACGATCAACCACTGAGTCACTAGCAGTATCAGCTCGATTATTATAGGATTGAATCGCTGGTTGAAAAAAGACTATCGCCATTAATGTTACTAAAGCGACAGGTAGAAATAAGCGAGAAACAAAATTCAGAGCAGTTTTATAGCTATTAAAAAACAAACAAACAAAATAGCTAATTGTGAATAATAATATGTACAAGATGATAGCCCTTGCTCCGCTCATAAAGCAATTCGCAACAACAAGTGTCAACTCAAATATATAAATTGTCTTCCACTTGAATGAGTCCGTTTGGGAAAGCAAAACTATTAGCAATGAGAAACAAACTGCAAGATAAACTTTAAGTCCTTGCAAATAAGAAAAAGTTCCTGTGATTCTGACAAACTCACCTGCTGTGGCAATTTCGGCTTCTGAACCAGACACATATATATTTAAGGGACTATCTATAGGGCTAAAAAATTGAACAATACCTAAAATACAAATAGGAATTAGGAGGAGTAAATAGTTCCGCAAAAAGTCATACAGCTCTGACTCAGAGTCAAACAGATGAGGAATTATCCATATAAGAGGAATGTATAACAAGTATGCTCTAATACCAAGTAATCCGATGATTGGGGAACCAAGGCTGGGATTGAAAGACTGAAGGAAACAAACAATCGCGATAACTAATGACAATTCTTTGATAAACGGATATCGATCTTCCAGTTGTCGAGGTCGGCTAGCAAAACCAATATAAGCGCCAATCAGTATGAAGTCTTTAAGAAAGTAGATTAGATCTTTTACTTGGGGAAAAGCCCATCTCCTCAAAGCCCCTTCTATCAAAACAATGACAAGAATAGTTTTGATAGATAGCTTCCAATTCTGTGATGCTCCAAAGATGATTAGCACCACAAATGTCAATGCACCTATTATTTCCATTTTCCAAAGTATATGCTTATTTGATTATTTCCTATAGTCCCTTGCTGACGGTAGTCATACAATGTAATTATTTTGTGGGCACTTTGCACCCACAAAATAATTACTAAAAACAATTACTTTGCAATACCACCGCTCCTAAATGACTATGATACTTTCTCTGGATGAAGATCAACAGGCTCAATCAATTTATCTAATGCTTGTACGATCGCTTCTGTATTTTCTTTTAGAGACCAAGACTTCATGCGCTCAGTAGCAGCCACGCCCATTGTCCGTAATTGTTTACGATTAGCAAGAATCTCTATAAGAATCTTTGTAAGTTGCTCCACATCGCCACAAGGATAAATAAAGCCGTTCTCACCATGTCTAATTAAATCGTAACCTGCGCCCACTTTATCACTTACGATAACAGGGCAGCCGCAAAGCATGGCTTCATTGACAACTACACCGAAAGGCTCATAGTCAGAAGATAAGACAAACAAATCTGAGGAACAGTATACAGAAGATAACTTAGATTGGTTGACAAAGCCCAAAAATCTAACTCTATGTTTAATTTCTAAAGATTCTGCTTCCAATTCGAGTTCTACTCTAAGAGTTCCATCTCCAGCAAATATTAGATAGCTATTTGGGACATTAGCTTTAGCAAAAGCTTTTAGAACATCTTGAGGACGTTTCCAAGGTTGAAGTTTGGCACAGAATAGTAAAACAGCCGAATCTGGGGGGACATTCCACTTTTTACGTACCAATTGCCTATCCACTTCATTAGTTTGTGATATCCACCAATCATTATCTACAGCAAATGGCGTAAGAGCAATCCGTTCTTCTGACATACCCAAACTACGAGCCACTTGCTTACCAGGAGTTGAGTTAACCATGACAATATCCGCTAGATTAAAAATTGGTGGCAGCAGCAATTTCTTTAACCAAGTTTTAACTCTTTGCTTATTACGCGGTTCTAGCCTACTAGTGTCAGTACAAAATAAAAACTTTTTTCTTGTCAATTTGGCAGATAAAACTGCGATCCAAAAACTGGCATAAGTATAGCCAGTATAGACAATCACAGCATCGAAATTCTCTTTGGCAATTAGGTTCCACAGTCCCAAATTTATAAGTCCCCAAAATTTGCCGCCAAGGCTAGGCTTAGGAGAATTATTCTCAACCTGTATCCAAGGAAATCCCTCTAACAGTGGGATATCCCATGCCACCTCGATCCCAAATCCATCATCATAACTAGCTTGAACTCCATTCATACTGCAATAGGCAACTTGGATGTTAAGTTTAGGATGCTTTGCCATAAGTTTAAACAGAGGGGATGCATACTGAACTGGGTGAGAGGCGACAATAAGAACTCGATACTTATGATTACTCATTAACTTTCTTCTTGTTCTAATGATTTAGGTACTTAGTAAATATTTTGGCTTGTGCAGACAAGTTATGCGTCTCGTACCAAGCATGGGCATGATTAGCTATTTCATATCCTGCCTCTAACGATAATTTGTTGCTTTTGTAAATAGTCGAAAAATAATGCTTATTCATTTCTAGACCATCTATTGGCGTTGCACTAGCATGAACCATACAGGGGATTAATCCATGGGCGCAGTAAGTAGCAAAAACCGAAGATTTTGCCAGATATTTAGGTGGAGGAAAGTTCAAAAAACCAACCAGAGAGTCTTTGAATATTTCTCTGATTTCTGAAGCTTCAATAATTCCTTTTTCTAAGATAGGAATACTAATAATATCTGATAATGTTAAACCAGTGGAAGCACCGATATCATAAATTTCTTCAATATTCAGACTTTGGGAAATTTGCTCTAACTCTACTAAACATTGTTGATAAACTTGCTTTCTACTATTTTTATGTCCAAATACTACTAATCTTTTTGTGCGTTCCAATGGCGATGGAAGATAGTTTGGCTCGCCAATGGTAGAAAATATGGGCAGAGTCACGATCGCTTTTTTTGGATTTAGATTTAATCTGTATAATGATTCAGCATAATCTTGGTTGCTGGTAATGCAGCGATCGCTTAATTTTGCTAATCTTGTGACTAATTTTTTTTGTAGTGGTGAAAGCCAAAAGGAACTCGTCCAAGGTGGAGTTCCAGATGCATAAAGTTCATGGAACATGGTAACAAGTATGCGATCTGGATACAAATTTTTCCAACGCTGTAAACCCTTAATCAACCAGACTGGACAACCGCGATTGGCATAGCCATAACCCACATAATGTAATAGAACTGGCGAGGTGCGATCGCCTTCTAAAAAAGACGTAAGTTGATCAGAGCTGCTATCTACAACTTGATTAATAGGAAATCCCTCAAGTTCTAATTCCCCTTTCCATTCAGGATTGCCAACAATAAATTGAGTTTGAATATTAAAATCCTTACGAAGCTGACGAGCTAAATTTAAAGCATAATCGCCAACGCCATCAATTGCCTTGGGAAGTCTAGGAACTATAGAGATTACAGTGGATAAATCACTCATAGTCTTAGTAAAATTTTACAGATTTGCCTAATATACTCTACTGTCATGCAGTCAGAAATATTTATAGCAATGCTCGAATTAGGTGGGACAACTCAAACCCAAAACAATATTTACATTGCTATACTTGGGAATTGCGTGAACATATCAAACCCTAATTGTTGCTAGACTTAGTAATAAGTGCCACCGATCGCATTTGTAAATTCGCTAATTTCACTATCTAGACCATGCCATTTTCCTCTGTAATTCGTTCATTAATCCGATCGCCTCTCACTGATGAACTAGAGAGTAAACTGGCACGTTCGCATCAACTCATTCTTTCGGGCTTATCACGAGTGGGTAAAGGCATCGTTAGCTCTACCCTGAGCCAAAAGCAAGAAAGACTGATGTTAGTCATCGCCGCTACGCTTGAAGAAGCGGGGCGCTGGTCGGTACAACTAGAAACAATGGGTTGGCAGACTGTGCATTTTTATCCCACCTCCGACGTATTACCCTACGAATCCTATACGCCAGAATCGGAGATCATTTGGGGACAGATGCAGGTTTTGGCGGACTTGACGAAGTGGGACGAGCAAGAAGGTGACAAGAAAAAAGTAGCGATCGTCGCCACCGATCGCGCCCTCCAGCCACATTTACCAAGCCCTGAAGAATTTAAAGAATATTGTCTATCCTTAGAAGTTGGTTCAGAGATAAAACTGAAGGATATAGCAGAGAAATTGACTCTGATGGGCTATGAATATACATCAACGGTCGAAACAGAAGGACATTGGGGAAGGCGTGGCGATATTATTGATATTTTCCCTGTTTCCAGTGAAATGCCCGTGCGGATTGACTGGTTTGGCGATGAAATAGAACGTATTCGCGAATTCGAGCCTTCTACTCAAAGACCACTTGATAGCATTGCTTCAGTTTTATTAGCGCCGATTAGCTATGGGCATATTCTCGGTCAATTGCCACAAAACGATCGCGATCTTGATGATGAATTCACTACTCAAGGGTTTGCTGTTCATCCTAGTTCTACGGCTTCTCTATTGGACTATTTGCCTAAATCAGAGCAATGCTTAGTGGTAATCGATGAAATCGATCAATGTCAAGCGCATTGCGATCGCTGGTATGAATCTGCGGAGGAAATTGCTCCTCTATCCTCTAAGGGCGAGGGGAAACTCCACCACTCCTTTGCAGAATGTCTAGAACAAATCCAAAAATTTGATCGCCTCGAACTATTTGAACTAGCCGAAGAAAATCGCGGCGTGAATATGTCCAGCCGTTCAATTCCTGCAATTCCCCATCAGTTTGGCAAACTTGCCCAAACAATCCGTGACTATCGCGAACAGAAATATAAAATCATTCTCGTTTCGGCTCAACCTTCCCGCACGGTTGCCCTCCTGCAAGAGCATGATTGCCAAGCCCAATTTATTCCTAATGTCCGCGATTATCCTGCGATCGAGAAAACCCATAACCTGCGCATCGCCGTTGCTTTGAAATATTCAGGCATTGCCGAAATCCAAGGTTTTGTGCTGCCTACTTATAGAATTGTGGTGATCAGCGATCGCGAATTTTTTGGACAGCACGCTCTTGGCACTCCCAACTATGTTCGCAAACGTAGACGCGCAGTTTCTAAACAAGTTGATTTAAATAAACTTTCCGCAGGTGATTACGTCGTCCACAAAAATCACGGCGTGGGTCAATTCATCAAATTAGAGAAGCTGACCCTAAATAATGAAACCCGTGAATATTTAGTCTTGAAATATGCTGATGGATTGTTGCGCGTAGTAGTCGATCAGATGTCGATCCTGTCACGTTATCGGGGGATGAATGAGGGCAGACCAGAGCTGCACAAGATGACGGGCAAAACATGGACAAACACTACTGCTAAAGCAAAGAAAGCAATTAAAAAGATTGCTTTTGATTTATTAGAACTTTATGCTAAGCGATCGCAACAGGTGGGATATGCTTTCCCGCCCGATAACCCTTGGCAGCAGGAGATGGAAGATTCTTTTCCCTATCAGGCGACACCAGATCAACTTAAAGCAACTCAAGATGTCAAACAAGATATGGAAAGTTGTCGTCCAATGGATCGACTCGTTTGCGGTGATGTGGGATTTGGGAAAACTGAAGTCGCTATTCGCACAATTTTTAAAGCTGTGACAACTGGTAAACAAGCTGCTTTACTCGTGCCAACGACTATTCTCGCACAACAGCATTATCACAGTTTACAAGAACGTTATGCTGCCTATCCAGTTAATATTGCTCTTCTCAATCGTTTCCGCACTACATCTGAGAAAAAAGAAATCTGTCGCAAGCTCAAAACTGGTGAACTAGATATTGTTGTAGGAACGCATCAACTTCTATCTAAAGATGTGGAATTTAAAGATTTAGGATTATTAGTAATTGATGAAGAGCAACGTTTCGGAGTTGCCCAAAAAGAGAAAATCAAAACCATGAAAACGGAAGTTGATGTGCTCACCCTCTCAGCTACGCCAATTCCGAGAACCTTATATATGGCGATGTCTGGGGTGCGCGAAATGAGTCTGATTACCACACCGCCACCATCAAGGCGCTCAATTATGACCCATCTCTCCCGCTATAACCTTGAACTAGTGCGAGCTGCCATCCGTCAAGAACTCGATCGCGGTGGACAGATTTTTTATGTGGTGTCGCGCATTGATGATATTGAGGAAGTCTCGGCGCGAGTTCATGAAATGTTGCCATCGGTACGAATGGCGATCGCACATGGACAGATGCCAGAATCCGAACTAGAGTCAACCATGCTCAGCTTTAGCAGTGGCGAATCAGACATGATGATTTGCACCACAATTATTGAATCAGGGCTAGATATTCCGCGCGTGAACACGATCATCATCGAAGATGCCCAAAGATTTGGACTTGCACAACTCTATCAATTGCGCGGTCGCGTCGGTCGGGCTGGCATTCAAGCCCATGCATGGTTGTTTTATCAAGAAAAGGGTGAACTAACCGATGTTGCACGCAAGCGGCTTAAAGCGATTCAGGAATTTACGCATCTAGGATCAGGCTATCAATTAGCAATGCGCGATATGGAGATTCGCGGTGTGGGTAATCTCTTAGGTGCGGAACAGTCTGGACAAATCAACACGATTGGCTTTGATCTTTACATGGAGATGCTGCAAGAAGCGATCGCGGAAATACGTGGCTCAGAGATTCCTGAAGTCGATGATACGCAGATCGATTTGCCGATTACCGCCTTTATCCCTGCCGAGTATATTCCCGACGGCGATCGCAAAATGAGTGCATATCGCGCCGTTTCTTCGGTGACTTCACGCCGCGAACTTGCTCAAATCATCGAAGATTGGCAAGATTGCTATGGGAAGGTTCCTGCTCCTGCGATGCAACTTCTCAAAGTAATGGAATTAAAATTAATCGCTAAGAGAATTGGCTTCTCGCGGATCAAGCCTGAAGGCAAACAACATGTTGTCCTAGAGTCGAAGATGGAGGAACCTGCATGGAAATTACTCCATCAGCATTTACCAAGCCATTTGCAGTCACGCTTTGTTTATAGTCAAGGTAATGTCACAGTAAGAGGATTAGGCTCACTATCCCATGACAAACAGCTTGATAGCCTGATTGAGTGGCTAGATAAAATGCATCTTGCAAAAGCCGAAGCACTGGGCAGCTAGGTAATACCAAAACACAAAGTGACTACACCACTTTGTGTTTTTAAAACCCTTACGGGGTTTGCTTTTTAATTCACAGAGGTGTTGTCACACTTTTGTGAATTGGTATAAGTAGCTAGTCATAATTGATTACACATCCAAACCCGTAAAGTTGCACCACTGCGGGGCACAACTTTACGGGTTTGGGTAATTTATTTTGCGTAAGAACTTATATGATTATTAGATGTCACTGCTGATCATCGAGGGGTTATGCCTGTAATTACGATTCGTGAAGAGCAACAGGTGGATGATGGCTTTCTTGCCACTTTGCGGATTGATGGTCGCGATTATCCAAATATCAAGATTAGCGATCCTTTTTTGAAGTCGGAGGAGGCTCGGCTGGAGTGGTATTTCGAGCAGTGGTTGCGGTTTCCGATGCTGGATACGACTAGGGCAGCGGATGTGGCGGCGAGTATCAGGGAATATGGCACGCGGTTGTTTGATCAGATTTTTGCGGACAGAAAGGCTTATGCTGACTATTTGCGATTAAGGGACAATCTGGGGACTTTGCGGTTTGAGATTGAGGCAATCAATCCAGAGTTTCAGGCTTGGCATTGGGAGGCGATGCGAGATGCGGAGTTGCCGTACCCCTTGGCAGTTGATTGTGTGATGGTGCGAAAAAGTACCAGACCAACGGCGGTGATGGCGGCGGTAAATCAGTCGCCGACACTGAATGTGTTGATGGTGACGGCGCGACCTTCTAAAAACGATGTGGCTTATCGGGTGATTTCGCGTCCTTTGATTGAGGCTTTGGGCAATAGTCAGTTGCCTGTGAAGATCGATTTGTTGCGTCCTGCCACCTTTGAGGGTTTGTCAAGGCATTTGGAAGATAGGGGAGCAGGTCATTATCACATGATTCATTTTGATTGTCATGGGGCTTTGTTGACCTATGACCAGTGCAATGTCGAGAATAAGGCGGGAGCGGATGCACTGACCTTTAAGCAACGGTATGGCAGGACTCAGATTGCAGCCTATAGCGGCGTGAAGGCATTTTTAGTATTGGAGGGGAATGAGGATGGCGAAGAGGACTTAGTGGAGGCGACGGAGTTGGCGGATTTGCTGACGGGAAAGCGGATTCCTGTCTGTATGCTGAATGCTTGTCAGTCGGGGAAACAGTTGGGAACGGAGACTGGGTTAGTAGAGAACTATCGCGAGACGAGTCTTGGTAGTCTGCTGATGGCGGCGGGTATGCAGATGGTAGTGGCGATGGGCTATAGCGTGACGGTGACGGCGGCGAAGGTGATGATGGCGGCGGTGTATGAGCAGATTTTCAATAAGAAGCTATTGGAAGATGCGGTGCGGTTGGGGCGGCGCGAGTTGTTTAACCAGAAGGAACGGAGTGCTTATTTTAATTATGCAATTCCGTTGGAGGATTGGTTGTTGCCTGTGGTGTATGGCACGCAGCAGGTGGATTTGAATTTGCGGGAGTTTACGGCGCGAGAAGAGGAGGCTTATTTTGAGTCGTTGGGTCGGGCGTTTCAGTTTGTGCAGCCTGAGTATGAGTTTGTGGGGCGAGATTTGGATATTCTCAGGATTGAGAAGGCGTTGGCGCGGCACAATATGCTGCTGTTGCAGGGGATGGGCGGTACGGGTAAGACGACGCTGTTAAATTTTTTGCGGGAATGGTGGGAGAAGACGCATTTTGCAGATGGTGAGAAGGGGGAGCAGATTTTCTATTTTGGTTACGATGAGCGGGCTTGGACGCTAGAGCAGATTTTATTTGCGTTGGGACAGAGGCTGTATGACCGCTTTGAGATGGGTAGGTTTCAGGCGATGAGTCAGGCGGCGCAAGTGCCGAAGATGGTGGCGCTGTTGCGGGGTGCGGGTCATGTGTTGATCTTGGATAATTTGGAGTCGGTGACGGGGGAACCCTTGGCGATTCCGAATACTTTGCCGCAAGCTGAACAGGTGAAGTTGCGAGATTTTCTGAAGAAGTTGGCGGGGGGCAAGACGCGGGTAGTTTTTGGGTCGCGCTGTGGTGAGGATTGGCTGAAGGCGGCGACTTTTCAGCAAAATGTGTATGGGTTGCGGGGGCTAGACCAAGAGGCAAGGACGCTGTTGGCGCAAAGGATTTTGGCGCGTCATGTGCCGCAGAGGGTGAAGGCGATCGAAGCCGATCCTGAGTTTACAAGGTTAATGAAGGTGTTGGCGGGGTATCCGTTGGCGCTGGAGGTGGTGTTGCCCAATCTGAAAGGTCAATCGCCTTCGCAGGTTTTGGAGGCGTTGCAGGCGGCGGATTTTGATTTGGATAGTGGGAGTGAGGATAAAACCAAGAGTATTTTGAAGTGTGTGGAATATTCCCACAGTAATTTGTCGCCCGATGCTCAAAGGTTATTGATTTGTCTCGCTCCGTTTACAGGGTTTATTAGTCGAGATGCGATTCCCAAGTATGCAGAAGAATTACAAAAGTTAGAATCGTTTCAGGATTATGACTTTGCGAATTTTGATGCGGCGATTCAGGAGGCGATTAATTGGGGTTTATTGGAAGGAATGGATGAGGCAAATCGTCTGCTGACAATTCAACCGATTTTCCCCTATTTCCTAAAAACTAAGTTAGCAAGTTTGGATGAACCACCTCGTAAGGCACTGCAAGAGGGGTTTAAGAATCACTATCAAATTGGTTCAGCTTACTACAATCAGTTAATGAAATCCAAAGATCCGCAACAACGTCAGATAGGGATCTTCCTTTGTCGATTGGAATACGAAAATCTCTACAATGCGCTGCAAACTTGTTTGGCTAATCAAGAAACTATTGATATTTTCTTCTGTTTGGATGAATATTTTGAAGTTATTAACGATATTCAAAGCAATCTCAAACTATCAGAATTTGTTTGTAAAGCACAGGAATCCTACTCAACTAGAATAAGAGAAGGTGAATATGGTTATCAGATTGGCTTTGCCCTTCACACCCTTGCTAGCAGGTATCAAGAAACTAAGCAATACCAACAAGCAAAGATTTATTATGAGAAAGCCTTAGAGTCTTATAAAGTTCTAAAAGAAACAGAAGAAAAAGACAAGAAGATTTGGAGTGCCAGCACCTACAATAATTTAGGAGCAGTAGCCAAAGATTTGCGAGAATATGGAGAAGCGCGGCAAAACTATCAACAGGCTCTCGCGATCGATATCGAATTTGGCGATCGCTACTCCCAAGCCAGCACCTACCACGAGTTGGGAAGGTTAGCCCAAGAATTGCGAGAATATGGAGAAGCGCGGCAAAACTATCAACAGGCTCTGGAGATCAAAATCGAATTTGGCGATCGCTACTCCCAAGCTCTCACCTACCACCAGTTGGGAATCTTAGCCAGAGAATTGCGAGAATATGGAGAAGCGCGGCAAAACTATCAACAGGCTCTCGCGATCTTTATCGAATTTGGAGATCGCCACACCCAAGCCAGCACCTACCAAGAATTGGGAACTGTTGCCCTAGAATTGCGAGAATATGAAGAAGCGCGGCAAAACTATCAACAGGCTCTCGCAATCTATATTGAATTTGGAGATCGCTACTCCCAAGCCAGCACATACCAAAATTTGGGAATCGTCGCTCAAGAATTGCGAGAATATGAAGAAGCAAGACAAAACTATCAACAGGCTCTCGCAATCTATATCGAATTTGGCGATCGCTACTCCCAAGCCATCACCTACCACCAGTTGGGAACTGTTGCACTAGAATTGCGAGAATATGAAGAAGCGCGGCAAAACTATCAACAGGCTCTCGCAATCAAGATCGAATTTGGCGATCTCTACTCCCAAGCCATCACCTACCACCAGTTGGGAAGGGTAGCCGAAGAATTGCGAGAATATGGAGAAGCGCGGCAAAACTATCAACAGGCTCTCGCAATCAAGATCGAATTTGGTAATCGCTACTCCCAAGCCAGCACATACCACCAGTTGGGCAGAGTCGCCGAAAAATTGCGAGAATATGGAGAAGCGCGGCAAAACTATCAACAGGCTCTTGCGATCAAAATCGAATTTGGTGATCGCTACTCCCAAGCCAGCACATACCAAAATTTGGGAATCGTCGCTCAAGAATTGCGAGAATATGAAGAAGCAAGACAAAACTATCAACAGGCTCTCGCAATCTATATCGAATTTGGCGATCGCTACTATCAAGCCAGCACATACCACAATTTGGGTTATGTAGCTCAAGATTTGCGAGAATATGGAGAAGCAAGACAAAACTATCAGCAGGCTCTCTCGATCTTGATCGAATTTGGTGATCGCTATTCCCAAGCCATTACCTATGAAGGTTTAGGTCGCGTTGCGGAAGAATTAGAAGAGTTTCCAGAAGCAAAAAATAATTTCTTACAAGCTTTGCGGATTTGTCACAAATTTAAGGATGAATACAACATACAAACCTATTCTATTCCTAATCTCTCTCGACTTTATCAAGCCACCCAAGACCAGAGCCTATTAGAAGAGATTTCTCAGGTTTTAGGAATAACTATTGAGGAAGTTCGACAAAAGTTAGAGTCAACTTAAAATTTGATGAATTGCGAGAATATGGAGAAGCGCGGCAAAACTATCAACAGGCGATCTCGATCAAGATCGAATTTGGCGATCGTTACTCCCAAGCCCGCACATACCACCAGTTGGGAACTGTTGCCCAAGAATTGCGAGAATATGGAGAAGCGCGACAAAACTATCAACAGGCGATCTTATCAAGGCAAAATTAAAAAGGAAAAAGGAAAAAATGGATGATGATATTTATCGCGATTTAGCTGAAGTATAATAAATTCAAGTGTTTAGCTGTCCAAAAACATGACCACCATCCCCGAAACGACCTTTACTAAAATTTTAGAAGCAGCCGATCGCCTTCAATTAGAAGATCAAGAAGACTTGATTCGGATTTTGCAAAATCGACTACGCGACAGACGCAGAGCCGAACTAATTCAAGACGTACAAGAAGCTCAACAAGAATTTGCACTAGGAGAATGTAAACCCGTAACACCATCACAACTCATGGAGGAACTTCTCGCGTGAAGTATGTACTATTGCGCTCCAACGCCTTTGTCCGTGCGGCTCGAAAAACCCTAAAAAAACAACCAGAATTAGCCTCAAATATTCAAAACACTTTAGAACTACTGTCAACCGATCCATTTCACCCTCGTTTAAGAACTCATAAACTAAAAGGAGGATTTCTAGAATCATGGTCATGTAGTGGCGGATATGATTTGAGAATTATTTTTAAGTTTGTAGAACATGAAGAATCACAGGCAATTCTTTTAGAGACAATTGGCACACATGACGAAGTTTACTAATTGGATCAAAAGTTTCAATTTATTACCCTGAAACCATACAAGGAGAGAAAATCATGAATCTCGAACTATATCAACAAGTTTATCTGAACCACGATCTGCCAGAATATCAACTAAAAAAAGGCGATATCGCCACACTAATCGACTTTGTACCCCATCCTCACAATCAAGAAGAAGGCTGTATTTTGGAAGTATTCAACGCATTGGGTGAGTCCATTCATATTGTTGCTATTCCTAAGTCTTGGGTTATTCCATTACAATCCAACCAAATCTTTAGCGTTCGTACTCTCGCCCTAGCAAGTTAGTTAATTTGAAAAAAGTGCATAAATAATATGACCTTCACCTTAGATCCGTCTACCAATCCTGTCATCCTGCCAGACCATACACAACTTCCAGACTCTGACGGTACATTTGTGAAAAACTTTCAAGAACACCCACAAAGTATTTTACTGACCGACTCCATTGAGCCACATTTACAAAAACAGCATCCTGACGGGCAGTATGCGATCGGGCAAGATTCAGGAATCTATTGGCGCATGACCGAACCACCCGAAAAAGGTGCAGAAGCGCCTGATTGGTTTTATGTGCCGAATGTACCTCCCAACCTCGATGGAAAACCCCGCCGTTCCTATGTGCTTTGGCAAGAATTCATTGCCCCTTTGATTGTTCTAGAATTTGTCTCAGGTAGTGGTAAAGAAGAACGCGATCGCACACCTTGGGTCGGTAAATTCTTCATCTATGAGCAAGTGATTCGTCCTGCTTTTTACGGTATTTACGAAGTAGAGAAATCGAACATTGAGTTATATCGCCATGTAGCCAATAAATTTGAATTAGTTGCTGCCAATGAGCGCGGACATTATCCCATTGATGGACTGGGCGTAGAACTTGGCATTTGGCAAGGAATCTATCAAAACCTAGATTTGCCTTGGCTGCGTTGGTGGGACTCATCTGGTAATCTACTACTGACAGGCTGGGAAACCTCCGAGCAGGAACGCCAGAAAGTTGAAACCTTGATGACACAACTTCGCGCTGCGGGAATAGAGCCACAGTTATAGCTATGATTCAATGGTGAGCGATCGCGCTTTATCTCACACATTCTAAAAATTATGACTACTCAACTAACTGCAACCGAAATCCAAAACATTAGCCAACTTTTGCAAGACTATGCCCCTGCTCAAAAGACCTTAAACCTGCTAAACGAAACTAATGGCGATCTTGAAAAGAGCTTTGAGGAGCTATGGACAGAACAACATGGACAACAGGACTTCGACAAAACCAAACTTTGGCAATCTACAGTCACCGTCTTCCGTCAAGAACTTTGTGGCAAAGAAGGCTTTCAAAATCAAGTCAAAGAATATAACAAAAATCCTACTAGCGCTCCATTACTCACAGGATTAATTGTTTCCGTCGTTCACTCAGTTGGTTTTCCCATTGATCCTGCGATCGCAACCGTCGTCGTTCTCTATATTCTCAAAGTAGGTATCAACATCTTTTGCGATTACATCAATCCAGAAGCATCCAAAAAAGAATAATGGCGGCGCGAAGCGCCGCCATTATTCTTTTTGGATTGGGTAAATCTTAAATGAGAAATCACCAAATTTAAGCAGGTTTGTTGAGCGTCATGCCATTTGACTCAGCATAACGATTCATAAATCTCAAAAAACGTTGCCAATCGCGATCGCCCTCGATTTTATGGATTGCTTCGATACCCGCAGGCTTACCATTGATAAATTTGGCGTTGACATTACGGGTAATCATCTCACCTTCTTCATCAATCATATACATCCCTAAAATCTCGTTAGTGGACGCATTTTCGCCAGTCATACAGTTAGGCACATCGAAGATAAACACAGCAACACTGGTATCTCCATCTTTAGATCTTGTAATCTTTACGTCTGTTGCTTCTTCATCAACGCCGCGTGTTAACTGTAGCCTTGCTGTCATTTTGTTAAACCTTGATTTCAAATTTTGAAAAACTTTATTAAAAGTATATTTGTATTAACATAGCTCAAAATCATTGCCTATGGATAGCAAATGCATTGCTTTGCAACACATTTGCTTGGTTTACAGCTTAATCAAATACAACAGTTCTCAGCCCCAAACCTGAGCTTGCCGATTGTCCATAAATTAATACACGGTTTTCTAAATGTTGTCTGACGGCTCTGGCTAACACAATCCGCTCTAAGTCTTTGCCTTTGCGAATCAGATCCGTAACCGAATCACGGTGCGAAACCCGAATCACATCCTGCTCGATAATTGGCCCCTCATCAAGTTCATCGGTCACATAATGAGCAGTCGCACCAATAATTTTTACACCTCGCTTATAGGCGCGATGATAAGGATTTGCACCTGCAAAGGCTGGCAAGAATGAATGGTGAATATTAATGACCTTCGAGAACTGAGAGAGGAATTCGGGGCTCAAAACCTGCATATATTTTGCGAGAACCACTAAGTCAATTTGGTACTGCTTTAAAATTGCTAGTTGCTGTTTTTCCTGCTCCAACTTATTCTCAGGCGCGATCGCAATGTGATGGTAATTAATCCCAAAGTTATGCGCGACCTTTTCTAAATCAGGATGATTGCTAATTACTACAGGGATCACAGCCGATAGTTCATGTGATCGCTGCCGCAAAATCAAGTCATATAGACAATGATCTTGTTTCGAGACAAAAATGGCAATGCGGCGCACGTAATCAGAAAACTGAATGCTCCATTTTGCTTTAATTTCGGTTGCCAATTTCTCGAAAGTCGGAGCAATTTCTTCCCTTTTGAGATCAAAAGTATCTAACTCCCACTCAACCCGCATCAAAAATAGCCCAGCCGTACTATCCGAATGTTGATCAGCATGGAGAATGTTGCCATCATGGGAAAACACCCAGTCTGAAATTTTTGCCACTAAGCCTTTTTGGTCAGGACAAGAAACAAGTAGAGTCGCAGTAGTCATAGTGTTCATTGCCGCATTCTACGGCGCTTTACGCTTAAGTGAAAATTCAATAGTTTTGTTAAATCTATTGCTAAGCAATAGATTTAACAAAACTATTGAGGTTTGGTTGCCATAGATATTTTCGCAGATCAATCTTGCCTGCATCATTAAAGCTAATTCCTTCGTTTTCCAATAGCGATCGCTGCAAATAGTCCGTACCAAATCGCAAAGGCGAAAGTGAAATTTCACCCTTAGCATTCACCACACGCTGCCAAGGAATCCCTGAAGTTTTCATATCAACTCGATAGAGAGCATAGCCAACTAAACGCGCTTTTCCAGCCAAACTTGCCAGTTCCGCAACTTGCCCATAGGTCGCAACTCGTCCTTGGGGAATTTGTCGGACAATTTCATAAATGCGATCGTAAGTTGTTTGGGTATTACTACTCATGGCTGTTGACTATAGTGTGAATTTATACGTTTTACAGATTTAGTGACCTGAGTCACTTCCAATTCCGTAAAACTTTAGCTATGATGTTAAATGTCAAATCATCAAGACATTTGCACTGGAGAAACTTCAATGCTAGCGGCGGAATGTATCGATTCCAGAGCACCAATAAATATTGAGGAAAAGCGACGAACGACTACACGCATTGCTATGCGCGTACCGAGAAGCTGCTTCGGGGAACCAATCATTTCTCGCCTCTCTTGTGAACATGGATTAACGGTGACCATTATTGCCGCACTTCTTGGCGAAAGTCCAGAAGATGACGGCTGGTTTACCTTGGAGCTTACTGGAACAACACAGCAGATTCAAAGCGGAATCATTTATCTAGAAGAGCTAGATTTAGAAATTTGGGATAAAACGGCTGTCGAAGACGAAAGCTGGTAAAAAAATAAAAAAGGCTTGCTAAGCAAGCCTTTTTTATTTTTATTCAAGAAGCTTAAGCTCCTTGATATACCAATTCTCAAAGTAGCAATGCCATTTTAAAAATTCAAAACCCTCACTGGGTTTTAAAACAAAAAATGGCATTGCTATTTTTTGTTTTGGTATTATTTGTTTGGCTGAGGAGTCATACGCAAATATGGCTTGATCGGATTGAAACCTTTAGGGAATTTGGTCTTAGCTTCTTCGTTGGAAACTGAAGGCACAATCACACAATCATCACCATCTTTCCAGTTAGCAGGTGTCGCAACACTATAGTTGTCGGTAAGTTGTAGCGAGTCAATCACGCGCAAGATCTCGTCAAAGTTACGACCTGTGCTAGCAGGATAGGTCAAGCTGAGGCGAAGTTTCTTGTTGGAGTCAATGATAAACACCGATCGCACGGTCAAGGTATTACCTGTTGCCGAGTTGGGGTGAATCATGTCATAAAGTTCGGAAACTTTTTTGTCTTCATCAGCAAGAATCGGGTAGTTAAGGGTAGCATTTTGAGTTTCTTCAATATCTCCAACCCATCCTTTATGGGACTCAACGCCATCGACGCTCAAGGCGATCGCCTTAATATTGCGCTTATCGAATTCTGGCTTGAGCTTAGCAACGGTTCCTAGCTCGGTAGTGCAAACAGGGGTGAAATCTTTGGGGTGAGAAAATAGAATCGCCCATTTATCGCCGATCCAGTCATGGAAGTTAATTACGCCTTCGGTGGAGTCTTGAGTAAAATCGGGTACGGTATCGCCTAAACGCAGTGTCATAGTTTTAATTTGCTGTTTGAGTTCAGTCTTCTTTGTTACAAATCTAAGATACAAGATTACAGGAAAAATCGCTAGCCCTATAGGGCGGTATTCCCATCGCTTTACTGTAGATTATGACACAAAACAATTATTAAACCCAAAAATGTTGTGGCGGGCTGCGCCCGCCACAACATTTTTGGGTTTAATAATTATTGACATTGTGCAATTTTTACAGCAGACTTAATAACTGCCAGTTAGAAACCAATTAATCTAGCTAACATCCAAATTGCGGAACTGGCGGAATTGGTAGACGCGCATGTTTCAGGTACATGTGTTGAAAGACTTGGGGGTTCAAGTCCCCCGTTCCGCATTAATCAATAAAAAAGGCTCGCATGGCGAGCCTTTTTTATGACCGAAAGATGATCGCTTGATTACCGCCTTTTTGTAACTCGTAGGGAACTTGGATGATTTCCGAGCTAATTCCTTCTTTGGCTAATGTGCTAGATATCTCATCGATGTAGGGCGATCGCGCTTGGGCAAGAGTTAATAGTGGAAATATTCTTACTTCTTCAGCAATGCGGCATAGCTCACGAATTGAGTCTAAATGGAACTCAAAACTGAGATGCTCAGAATAGAGAAATAGAAAATGTGAACATAGAGCAAGCTGAAATTGCTTATCTTGAAAATCTAGTTTGGGTAATTCAGCGTTATGATATCTACCTTCGATTTTGCCGCGATCGTAATCTTCGAGAAATAGAGAAATCGCTTTTTCGCGATTGGCGCGTAAATCTTCTGGGGATTTGTGGTAGCTCCAGATCCAATTATTCGGTGTATTGCGCACCTGTTCGATAATGCTATCAACACAAGCATCAAAGCGACTCTTGATTTCTTCGCCCGTAAATTGATAAATCGGATCAATGGAAATGACGGTCAAACCAGCGGCGTTCATTTCGGCATTAAAGCTTGCTGGCCCATCACCAATGCCAATGATCGATTTAGTGCGATCGCTTTCCGACAGCGCAAACATCAATTCATATTCTTTTTGCGATCGGCCAAACGGGACAATGCTATCTAAGATCATCATAAACTTGTAGCGCCTCGCGCTCTCATAAAAAACAATTAAAAAAAGCCTTGCTGAGCAAGGCTTTTTTGTTACCACAGAATTACGACGACGCAAAGCGCCTTCTTATTCTTAAAGTGCTGCCGCTAACTTCAAGTCGCTAGTTTCAAGAATCTGCTGAAGCTCTTCAGCATCAACAGTTTCGCGTTCAATCAAATCATGGGCAATCTTATCGAGAACATGACGGTTATCAACAAGAAGTTGCTTGGCGCGACGGTAAGCATCAGCCACCAAAATGCCAACTTCTTCATCGATAGTAGCTGCGGTTTCTTCGGAAAAATCACGCTCAGCAGCAATGTCACGACCGAGGAACATATTGCCATTGGAACGACCAAGTGCAACTGGACCAAGCTTCTCGCTCATGCCAAAACGCATTACCATTTGTCGAGCAGTGGAAGCAACTTGTTGAAGATCGCTAGATGCACCAGTAGTAACTTCTTCATCACCAAAGACGATTTCTTCAGCGATGCGACCACCGAGGGCAACTGCCATCTGGTTTTGCAAATAGGCGCGGCTTTGCATTCTTTCTTCAGTAGGCAAGAACCATGTCAAACCACCAGCACGACCGCGAGGAATGATCGTCACCTTTTGGATTGCGTCATAGTCGGGCATCAATGCTCCAACCAGAGCATGTCCAGCTTCATGGTAAGCAACTAATTCTTTACGCTTTTCGCTCATGACGCGATCTTTCTTCTCTGGACCAACCAAGACGCGATCTACAGCATCATTGATTTCATCCATAGAGATTTCGGTCAAGTTACGGCGAGCAGCGAGAATAGCAGCTTCGTTCAACAAGTTAGAAAGGTCAGCACCAGTGAAACCTGGGGTACGACGGGCAATCTTTTCAAGATCGACATCCTTCGATAAGGTTTTGCCGCGTGCATGGACTCCGAGAATTTCCAAACGACCTGCGAAGTCGGGGCGATCGACCACAACTTGGCGATCGAAACGACCTGGACGTAATAGAGCCGCATCAAGGACATCAGGACGGTTAGTTGCCGCGACAATGATGATACCTGTGTTACCTTCAAAGCCATCCATTTCAGTAAGCAATTGGTTCAAGGTTTGCTCGCGCTCATCGTTACCACCACCAAGCCCAGCGCCACGCTGACGACCGACCGCATCAATTTCATCGATGAAGACGATACAAGGTGCATTAGCCTTTGCTTGCTCGAATAGGTCACGCACACGGGATGCGCCCACACCAACGAACATTTCCACAAATTCAGAACCAGAGATGCTAAAGAATGGTACGCCAGCTTCACCTGCAACCGCACGGGCTAGCAAGGTTTTACCAGTACCAGGGGGACCAACTAGCAATACGCCTTTGGGAATCTTTGCGCCGACAGCAGTGAAGCGATCAGGGTTTTTGAGGAAGTCAACAACTTCAGTAAGTTCAAATTTGGCTTGCTCAATACCAGCAACATCGGTAAATGTAACTTGGGTTTGAGGCTCCATTTGCACACGAGCGCGGGACTTACCAAAGTTCATGGCTTGGTTGCCAGGTCCAGATTGAGCACGACGTAGTAGGAAAAACAAACCGACTAATAGCAAAATTGGCAAAATCAAACTGCTCAAGGTTTGCACTAAAGCGCCATCGGTACGACGGGGGGCGACATCTAGTTCAATGTTGTTTTCTCTAACAGTTTTAGTAAACTCAGGGTCGTTAGGAAGATTTACTCGAACTTTTTTCTTACCTTCTGGCCCACCAGGGACAGTTACTTCCGCAAAAGAGCGATCAGGACTAAGGGTGATTCTGGAGACACCTGCTGGTTTCTTTCTGACTTCTTCGATTAGCTTGCTATAGCGCCATTCGCCTTGTGTGGCTGGCTGACTATCGAGCAGGGTTGTTCCTAAGGTAATGACGACAATGCCAAGCAGTGCGTATAAACCAAAATTTTTCCACTTTTTATTATTATTGTCGTTTTTATTATTGCTTTTCACTACTACTGCTCCATCAATAGAGGTGTTCCTAGACGATTTTGCCAAGAACGAATGATTTAATTAACTAATCTTAACGCAAGCGGTCTAGGATCTGTCCAAGTCAACGTAGAATCCGTCTTTGGATCGATAGTAGGGCGATCGCAATTTATCAAGGCGAGCTAAGCCCAACTCGTTAATATTGGGGTTTAATTGTTTTTTTAGACACTAAAAACCGATAATTTACCAATATGGCTAAATATATAGACTTCTGGCAAACTTATCGTGATCGCCTTGCCGCACAAATGGGGGTAGATGAGCAACGAAAAACTGAGGTGTACTTAGAAATTTCGCAAGCAGCAACTTTGAGAGATACAACCTATTGGTTGCAAATCATTTTTGCGGCAGGAATCGCGACATTAGGTTTGGTGCTAAATAGTCCTGCGGTAATTATTGGGGCAATGTTGATTTCCCCTTTGATGGGACCAATTCTTTCGCTTGGATTGGCTTTGGCGGCTGGGGATTTTATTTTGTTAGCAAGGACAATCGCTAATCTTACCTTGAGTTGTTCTGTGGCAATTAGTTTTGCAATACTGCTAATTTTCACACTGCCATTTAAGGAAGCAACTAGTGAAATCTTGGCACGAACACAGCCAAATACATTGGACTTGGGTGTGGCTCTGTTTTCGGGTGCGATCGGGGCGATCGCTATTTGCCGTCCTGTAAAAGGAGTAGTTACTTCCATTCCAGGGGTATCGATCGCTGTAGCTCTAATGCCACCATTGTGTGTAGTCGGCTTTGGCGTTGGTGTTTCTTTCAGTCTAAATTGGAATGAGGGTTTACAGATTGCTAAGGGTGGCGCTTTGTTATTCGTGACTAACTTAGTGGCAATTTCCTTTGCGTCTTTGTTAGTTTTTCTGATGCTGCACATTGACACAGAAACAGTGCGCGAAACAGTAAAACTATGGGAATCTAGCGATCTAGAAAGTCTAGCTGTGCAGAATTTCTTGGGTCGTTATGTTTTCTTGAAAAGGTTACGCCCAATTGGAAGCCTACCAGGAAGGCTCTTGGTAGCAATATTGACCATCTTGGCTCTTTTAGTTCCCCTCAGCAGTGCCTTTGGTCGATTAGGCGAAGAGGTCACTCAGAAACAACAACAAAACACTCTGCGCCGTAATGCAACTAATATTTGGCAAGCTAGATTTAGTAGTGATCCAGATGGTCAGTTGCGCTCTTCTATAGAGCGAATCTCGATTACAGAACAAAATCAGTTTGTGACTTTACGATTAAATGTATTTACTAGCAAGCTTTATTCTGCGTCTGAAAAAGAACAGTATGTTCAAGAACTAGCTCAAAAACTTGGCAAAAAACCTCAACAAATTCAATTTATTTTGACTGAGATTCCCACTGCTTCTAATGAGATTTTGGCTAAGAAGGAAGAAGTTACTTTGCCTGTGGCGATTAAACCACCTAGTCTCAGTGAATTGCAGTTTAATCTTTTACAGGATCTGGATACGACGATCGCCGATTTATCTTTGCCACCCAATGCACAATTACTCGACTATGCCATGACTACGGGCAAATCTCAGTCCATGTTATTAGCAATTACTTATTTAAGCGATCGCCAAATTAGTGCTGATGCCCAAGCCTTAGTAATTCAGGATGTGAAGACAAGGATCGGCATAGCTAGTGCCAAGATAAATTTAGAATATATCAATACCAATGGGGGAGAGATTATTTTTGAGGAGAATAAAACATCATTACCTCCTGACGCTAATACGAAACTCGATCAGATTGGGAGTTTACTAAAACGTTATCCCAATCTCAAGTTATTGATGTCAGTCAGTTTGCGGAATCTAGAGAGTAATGCATTAAGAAAAGTGCGAACTCAGGCGATCGCCTCATATTTAGAATCTAAATGGCAAATTCCCAATGATCGTTCAGATATTACTCAAAATCTCAATATCACAGGTTCCGAATCCCAAAATTTACAACAGGATGGGAAAGTGTTATTTCAGTTTGCGGTTAAGCCAAAAGAGGGATAATAAATCAGCTGTGTTGCGCGAAGTGCAGCATAGCTGATTTATTATTTGAATTTATTATGCGTATTGTATTTTTTGGAACTCCCGATTTTGCTGTTCCGACCTTAGAAAAATTATTGTCCGAGCCAGATTTTGAAGTGGTGGGCGTGGTATCGCAACCCGATACAAGGCGTGGTCGCGGCAACCAAGTTAGTCCACCACCAGTAAAAGCCGCCGCGATCGCAAAAACTCTTGATCTTGGCTCTGATCTCAAAATCTGGCAGCCCGATCGCCTCAAAAAAGATAAAACTGTACATGAGGCACTTGAGGCGCTCGAGGCTGATGTATTTGTAGTAGTTGCCTATGGACAGATTCTCTCGCAAAAAATACTGAATATGCCGAAGCATGGGTGCATTAATGTACATGGCTCACTCTTGCCAAAATATCGTGGTGCAGCTCCGATTCAATGGGCGATCGCTAATGGCGAAAAGTTCACAGGCATTACGACCATGCAAATGGATGCGGGCATTGATACAGGTGCAATGTTACTCAAAGCAGAACTAGAAATATTGCCTGAAGATAATACGGATACTTTGAGTTTGAAATTAGCTAATTTAGGCGCAAATTTGTTAATTGATACTCTGCGTCGATTAGATACGATTACGCCTGAGGCTCAGGATGATGCTTTATCTTGCTATTCGCCAATGATTGGGCGAGAGGATTGGGAACTTGACTGGAATCTAGAGGCGATCGCATTGCATAATCGTATTCGTGCTTTCTATCCAAATTGCTACACAGATTTTCGTGGGCAAAGATTGAAAGTCACGAAGACAGAAGTTATTGCCGAAAGCGAGAGTCTTGCTCCTGTGGGAAAAGTGATAGAGATTCGTAAAGGGAAAGGATTTGTGGTGCAGACTGGGAAAGGGCTATTGCTAATTAAAGAAGTACAACCTGCGGGTAAGAAATTGCAGTCAGGTTGGGATTTTGTTAATGGCGCAAGAATTGCGATCGGTGAATCTCTTTCATAAAAAGCAAAACGTAGGGGCAATTCATGAATTGCCCCTACGTTGAAATGCGGGTTTTAAGTCTTTTTTGCGTAAGCCCTAATTTTATGGTTTCTTAACAGGAGCATTACTAGGTGCTTGCGCTGGATTAGTGAATGGAGCCTTTTGTGGAGAAAGAGCAGCAAGACGCTTTACCTCGTCTTTAAATTCAGCAGGAGCCAACTCTAAGCCTTTATCAAACAATTTCTTGGCTTCATCTTCTTTACCTTGGATTTGTCTCAATTGTGCCTTGCCAACATAAGGACGAAAGTCTTTAGCGCTTTCTTTGATCATTTGATCATAAGTAGCGATCGCCTCATCAATACGATCTTGTTGACGATAGACTTCACCTAAAATCCAACGAACTGAACCAGTATCCACAGCATTTGCTTGAACTTTGTTGGCTGTTTCCGCAGTCTTGAGAGTATCTTGGAGAATACCGATCGCGGCTTCAGGGCGCTTGTCGGTTAGCTCAATGCTAACGATACTTTGGATGGCGGGAATAAACCCTGGTTTGGTGGTCAAAATCTTGCGATACTCTGCTGACGCATTTTTAGGGTCTTTAAGCTCAATGTAAGTACGCGCTAAGGTCATCCGATATTCGGGCTGATCAGGAAAAGTATCAGCAAGGGTTTGTAATGGTTCAATGGTTTCTTTCGTCTTGCCAAGTTGGTTTCTGAGATTTACAAGGCCAATCAGCGCAGTTTGATTTTTAGGATCGCTTTTTAGTACGGCTTCAAAACCCTCGATCTGGATTTTGATCCGATCTTGCTCTGAGGTATTTGCGTTGGCGTTATTAGCTGCTTGCGGATTAGGTGATGAAAATAACCCACCGATCAGTGGTGCGATCGATACGCCTAAAAACGAGAGCGTAACTACGATTAAGACACCGTTAATAATCCATTGCCTTGCTGTACGTTGTGTCACGATATTTACCCTAAATGAAAAATACATCATAGTGTAACCCAACTATAAAACCACGGGGTAGTGATAAATAGATAAGGATGGGCGGCGCGAAGCGCCGCCCATCCTTATCTATCAGCAACCACGGGGCAAGCCAGAATTAACCTCAATAAAAATCGCTGTATAATCAAAACAACCCATAAGTTCAGGAGCCAAAGCCGATGGTTAGCCAACTGAGCAAGCCTGACATCATCTATCCCGAAAGTGACGGGAAACCTATGGCAGACAATACTAAGCAGTTTCGATGGATTTTGACAATCCAGCAAAATATTGACTGGCTATACAGTAATGATCCTCAAGTATTCGTTGCTGGCGACTTACTTTGGTATCCCGTTGAGGGACAACCCCAAACTACTGCGGCTCCTGACACGATGGTGATATTTGGTCGTCCTAAAGGCGATCGCGGATCATACAAACAATGGGAAGAGAATAATATTGCTCCTCAAGTTGTCTTTGAGATTCTCTCGCCTAGCAATAAATCTGTAGACATGGCAAGAAAGCTACTTTTTTATGATCGCTACGGCGTTGAAGAATATTACATCTACAATCCTGACAATAACGATCTAGAAGTTTTGATTAGAAACGATGGCAATTTGGATCGCATTCCCGAATCTCATGATTGGGTGAGCCCTCGATTAGGTATTCGCTTTGATCTCACCGATGAGCTACAAATTTATCGTCCAGACGGAACTAAGTTTTATTCTTATATCGAAATCAATACTATGCTGGAGCAGGAATGCTTACGCGCAAATCAAGAGAGTCTCAGGGCTGAGCAGGAGTTTTTACGGGCTGAGCAAGAACGCCAACGAGCTGAGCAAGCCTCAGAACAACTTAATGAAATGGAAGCGATGCTTAAACAATATCGCGATCGCTTTGGCGAACTGCCTAAATAAAGAATCTTTAGTACCCAGCGAAGCCGCTCACTAAGGATTCTCATAATAACTACAAAAACGTAATTCGTAATTCGTAATTGAGAAGCTACAAAATGGTGAGTGGATCGACATCGATCGCAACTCGCACAGCCTTAGAATTAACCAACATTCGCAACTCTTCTAGACTTGGGACATCAGGCAAAATTTCAGGAGCAAACTTAAGCAAAATCTGCCAACGATAACGATTTGCAACCTTAGCGATCGTGGCGGGAGTTGCTCCTAAAATGTCCCAATCATTCTCTAATTGACGCAAATATTCCGCTAATTCATTAGCTGACTTCTCAACGGCGGTATCACTCTCACTACTGAGATGAATCAACACCATCTGTCCCATCGGTGGATAGCGCAAAGCAGCACGCATTTCTAACTCAGTCTGCATAAATGCTTCTAGTTGATAGGTTTGTACCGCTTGCATGGCAGGATGTTCAGGCGTATAGGTTTGCATGATTACTTTGCCATCTTCTTCGCCACGACCTGCGCGACCTGCCACCTGTAGCAAGGTTTGGGCGGCTCTCTCTCCTGCGCGATAATCCGAGAAGTTTAATAATCCATCTGCCGATACTACACCCACTAAAGTTACTTGAGGAATATCTAAACCCTTAGTTAGCATTTGCGTTCCCACTAATAAATCTGCTTCTCCAGCCCGAAACTGATCGATTAATAAGCGATGCTGATCCTTATTGCGCGTTGTATCACTGTCAAAGCGAATCAAGCGAATATTTGGGAATAATTTTGCGAGTTCCTGTTCCACTTTTTGAGTTCCACTACCAAAATGCTTGAAATATGGTGAACCGCATTCAGGACAAGCCTTGGGCTGAATTAGAGTGTAGTTACAATAATGGCAGCGTAAATGGGCAGATTTTGGTTGATGGGCAGTAGGTGAGATGGGATCGTGATAGGAGAGTGAAACATCACAGTTAGGGCATTCCGCTACGTAGCCACATGATCTACAGGATACAAAAGTACTATAGCCGCGTCGATGGATGAAGAGAATTCCTTGCTGTTTGGCTTCGAGCATCTCCGCGATCGCATTTTGCAACTTGCGACTCAAAATTGAATAATTGCCAGCTTTAAATTCATCACGCATATCCACAACTTCAATCGGTGGCATGTCTTTGTTGCCAATGCGGTGTGGAAGTTCTAGATAGATAGATTTACCTTCTTGATGAGCATAGATTACTTCCGCTGAAGGAGTTGCGGAACCAAGGACAAGGGGGATATTTTCTAATTGCGATCGCCATTCTGCGATCGTGCGCGCATGGTAACAGGGCTGAGGCTGATCTTGCTTAAAACTATTGTCATGCTCCTCATCCATCACAATTAAGCCTAAATTTGAGAGTGGTGCAAACACTGCCGATCGCGTACCGATGACAATTTGAGCTTCACCCGTGAGCATCAATCGCCATGTATCAAAGCGCTCACCCTCGGATAATTGACTATGATAAACATTTACTTTCGCATCACCAAATCTCGCGCGAAAGCGATCGGTCAGTTGTGGAGTTAAGCCAATTTCAGGAACGAGAACTAGTGCCGATTTTCCTGCTTCGAGGACTGGGGCGATCGCTTGCAGATATACTTCTGTTTTACCTGAGCCTGTGACTCCATGTAAGAGAAAATGCGGTGCGGTTTGATCTGCGATCGCCTTCAAAATTTGTTGCAATGCCACATCTTGATCGGGTGTGAGATCTTTAGGGCGATCGCGTTTGACCGTATGGCTTTTACCACCTAATCGTAGCGACTCTTGTTTAGCGATCGTGACGTAGCCTTTATTCGCCAGAGTTTGGATAACCGAAACTGAGGTCTTCGCGATTTTACATAATTGTGTTTTTAAACATTCCCCACCTTGATGCTGCAAAATCGTGAGAATCTCTGCTTGTCTTATAGTGACTTCACTATCTGGGGCTTTCAGTAAAATGACTACATCTTCATACTTAGGCTGTGGACGATTTGGCAGTTCTAGAACTGTATCAATCCATTCTAATTTTTGAAGTTCCTTTAAGCCTGAACTAGTATATCTACCAAGTTTTTGCTGAATATAACGACGACTAATTCCCTTGGGATTATGCTTATGCTCTTGCAAAAAATCCCAAACCATTTGTGCTGCTTTGGGTAGTCTTAGTTGAGAATTTGGTTCCGCCGCAGGCGGAACTAAATTCTCATGTTTTACTTTGATTCGGTAATGAGACTGATCGAGCAACTTAGGAGGAAGAGCAGTTTTTACCGTCTGCATGACAGGGGTACGATAATAATCCGCTGTGCGAATCAACATCTCCCAATAAGTCCTTGGGAAAATGCCTGAACTAACTACGGCACTAACTGATTTAATCTCTGTATCTAAATTCGCGATCGCAGAGGTGTCAGAAATTTTTAATGCGATCGCGCCTACATGACGAGTACCTAATGGAACGCTGAGAATATCTCCTATTTGAATATTAATATCTTCAGGAATGCGATAGGTCAGCAAATCCTCAATACCAATACAATCAACGATAACGCTGACATAGCGATCGCAATTAATATTTGTTAAATCAAATAGTTCCATGTTTGCAGCAGTTTTCCCAAGCGTAGGCGCTATTATATTTGCAACTGGTTTCGTTGGCGAGTGGCTTGTTATAGAATAAGTAAATACAAGCGGCTAATATCAACTGTTCTTAAAATCTACCGTTCTGAGATTTCTTCTAAAACAAAGCGGCTCCCTCAAGAGAGCCGCTTTGTTTAACGGTGGCATTTAATGCCCTTTACGATCGCTTCTTTTCTCATTACCATTTTTGCGTGGTGCGATCGCTTGAATTAGCCTAGTCACAGCATTGATTGTTTGGGCAGTGTGCTTTAGAAGCATGGTAGTCGCTAAAACCCAAGCCAGTGGATTAGTGGGGTCGATCGCGAAGTTTGGTAATTCTAGGTTTGAATGTGTGGGCTGTGCGGGGTCGATGGTTTGAATTGCCTTGCCTTCTGTGTGATTCATCATGATTGAGTTACCTCGTATTTCTTTATGAATCAAGCTTATGGCTGCTAACTTGGGCGGAGATCCCCTGAAAGTTGCGCGAGGTAGAAAAATTGGTACATACTATGTAGAACTTTAGTAGATAGCCCACTGCTTGATGGATTGGAAAACTTTTCTTGAAGATATGAGCGATCGCTTACGCCTGACTCCAGAGCAGCGTAGGGTCTTTTTAGAGCGACTAGCCGATGAGAATTTTGAAGAGGGTGACGCTATGATTGCAACTCAACTCAGAATTGGTGTATCAGCTCTAAAGAAACACATGAGCGAAATTTACGATCGCGCAGGTCGAGAGTTTCCGTCATTAGCGAAGATCGAGAGTCGTGGAAAGCTAATAGAGCTACGGGCTTGTCTGAAGAAAGCCTGTAAAGAAGCTGCCTCAAACCAAAAGATCGAGGCGGAAATTAATGCTCAAATTCCGCCAGAGTTAGAAAGCTTAGAGAGCAAGAGCAGTCTGCAAACTACCCAAAAATCACCACTCAAAGCGGGTGCACCATTTCCAAGGGTACGGTTGCCTGATAACTTTGTGGAGCGAACAGATGCCTTGAAGGCGGTGAAGGCAAAACTCTTGGCGGTAGATGAGCGGACGTTGGTGGTTAGCGCGATCGCGGGTTTGGGAGGTCTGGGGAAGTCGGTCTTAGCGGCGGCGTTGGTGCAGGATCTAGAGGTACAGGCGCGGTTTGCGGATGGGATTTTGTGGGTGACTTTGGGGCAGAGTCCCGATCTCCAGACTTTGTTGGGGGATTGGATCAGGGAGTTGGATAAGTCACGGGAAGCTTTTAGCGCCAACACTTTAGAGTCAGCCTCGCGATATTTGCACAATCTGCTGGCGGAGCGGCAAATGTTGCTGGTGGTGGATGATGTCTGGAATGCCGCCCATGCGGAATGGTTTCGGGTTGGGGGTGAGGGCTGTCGGGTATTGGTGACGACACGGGAGGCTCAGATCGAGGGTGCGGACACTTATTCCTTAGCGTTGATGTCAGAATCTGAGGCGATCGCACTGGTGAGGCAAAAGTTAGGAACCAAGTGGCGGTCTGAGCAGGAGGTGGAGGTTAAAGCCTTTGCTAAGTTATTGGGTCGTTTGCCCTTGGCGTTAGATTTAGCGACAAATCAGGTGCGCGATGGTTTGAGTTGGGAGGAGTTGCGATCGGAGTTTGAGGCAGAGCGGCGATCGGTGGTATCGGGGATTGGGCGGCGATCGCGGGCGCTAAATCTGTTGGACTCTTCTGAGAAATGGGATGATTTGGATGAGAATGCCCAGCGTAAATATAGTTTGCAAGCTTGTTTTAATTTGAGTCTAAAGCGGCTGAATCACGATCAATTGCAACAATTTGCTTGGTTGGGGGTGTTACCAGAGGATGTGAATCTCAATAGTCGCATGGCTGAGGTGCTATGGGATTTACCACCGTTGCAAGCAAAGAAGATATTGATCATGCTACGAAATCGCTCGTTCCTGACGGATGGGGTGGCGACGATCGCGGAGGAGCCGACCTATCGAGTACATGATCTCATGCATGATATGGCGCGTAGCCTGAACGAAGAGGGGCTTCTTAGCTCTGAGCCTGTTCCGCCGTTACAACTTGCCCATCGGCAATTTCTGGAACGCTATCGAGAACGCGCATCAAATCACCGTTGGGATGGATTGCCTAATGATGGCTATATTCATCGTCATTTGACTTGGCATTTGGAACAGGCGAATTGGGATGATGAACTCCATGCTCTGATGTCGATGAGTGATGCTAAAGGACGCAATGCTTGGTTTGAAGCGTGCGATCGCCTTGGGCAACCTGCGATTTTTGTGGATGATGTGGCGCGGGGCTGGAAAATTGCGGAGCGTGGTTACGAAGGCAATCGGGCTGGGGCGATCGTCTTGCAATGTCGGTATGCGCTGATTACGGCAACGTTGAATAGTTTGGTGGAGAATTTGCCGATCGACATGATGGCGGAGTTTGTTAAGCAAAGCTTTTGGACGGTAGAGCAGGCTTGGGCTTATGTGGAGCAAATGCAAAATGAGCACAAGATCTCAGAATCTATTCGAGCATTAGTATCCTATCTATCCAAGTCATTGTTTCAAGTAGCTTTGCAAACAGCTAGGGAAATAAAGGATGAGTACAGTCGGGCAAGGGTATTGAGCGAACTGGCTAAGAGCGATTCCGCTTACTTTGATGAAGCTTTGCAAACAGCTAGGGAAATAAAGGATGAGTACAGTCGGGCAAGGGTATTGAGCGAACTGGCTGAGATCGATTCTGCTTACTTTGATGAAGCTTTGCAAGCAGCTAGGGAAATTAAGGATGAGTCCAGTCGGGCATGGGTATTGAGAAAACTGGCTAAGATCGATTCTGCTTACTTTGATGAAGCTTTGCAAGCAGCTAGGGAAATTAAGGATGAGTACAGTCGGGCATGGGTATTGAGCAAACTGGCTGAGATCGATTCTGCTTACTTTGATGAAGCTTTGCAAGCAGCTAGGGAAATTAAGGGTGAGTACAGTCGGGCATCGGTATTGAGCGAACTGGCTAAGATCGATTCTGCTTACTTTGATGTGCTGTTGCAAGCAGCTAGGGAAATTAAGGATGAGTCCAGGCGGGCATCAGTATTGAGCGAACTGGCTAAGATCGATTCCGCTTACTTTGATGAAGCTTTGCAAGCAGCTAGGAAAATGGAGGATGAGGACGGTCGGGCATCGGTATTGAGCAAACTGGCTAAGATCGATTCTGCTTACTTTGATGAAGCTTTGCAAGCAGCTAGGGAAATTAAGGGTGAGTACAGTCGGGCATCGGTATTGAGCGAACTGGCTGAGATCGATTCTGCTTACTTTGATGTGCTGTTGCAAGCAGCTAGGGAAATTAAGGATGAGTCCAGGCGGGCATCAGTATTGAGCGAACTGGCTAAGATCGATTCCGCTTACTTTGATGAAGCTTTGCAAGCAGCTAGGAAAATGGAGGATGAGGACGGTCGGGCATCGGTATTGAGCAAACTGGCTAAGATCGATTCTGCTTACTTTGATGAAGCTTTGCAAGCAGCTAGGGAAATTAAGGGTGAGTACAGTCGGGCATCGGTATTGAGCGAACTGGCTGAGATCGATTCTGCTTACTTTGATGTGCTGTTGCAAGCAGCTAGGGAAATTAAGGATGAGTCCAGGCGGGCATCAGTATTGAGCGAACTGGCTAAGATCGATTCCGCTTACTTTGATGAAGCTTTGCAAGCAGCTAGGGAAATTAAGGATGAGTCCAGTCGGGCATCGGTATTGAGCGAACTGGCTGAGATCGATTCTGCTTACTTTGATGAAGCTTTGCAAGCAGCTAGGGAAATTAAGGATGAGTTCAGGCGGGCATGGGTATTGAGCAAACTGGCTAAGATCGATTCTGCTTACTTTGATGAAGCTTTACAAGCAGCTAGGGAAATTAAGGATGAGTTCAGGCGGGCATGGGTATTGAGCGAACTGGCTAAGATCAATTCTGCTTACTTTGATGAAGCTTTGCAAGCAGCTAGGGAAATTAAGGATG
The DNA here is from genome assembly GCF_002914585.1 of Pseudanabaena sp. BC1403. NCBI lineage: Bacteria > Bacillati > Cyanobacteriota > Cyanophyceae > Pseudanabaenales > Pseudanabaenaceae > Pseudanabaena > Pseudanabaena sp. BC1403. The sequence goes on along the minus strand of NZ_PDDM01000009.1, from coordinate 38,745 downwards.
AGGACAGTCGGGCATGGGTATTGAGCGAACTGGCTGAGAGCGATTCTGCTTACTTTGATGTGCTGTTGCAAGCAGCTAGGGAAATTAAGAGTGAGCACAGTCGGGCATGGGTATTGAGCAAACTGGCTAAGCAATCTCCTCAAAACTTTCTTTCTAACATCTATGAGGCAATCCTTGCGATTGTTCACAAACCCAGTCGCGCCGAAGCCATTAGTAGTTACATCTCTCAACTGTCTCCACCTTACGCTGAGTGGCAAACTCACCTCCATATCCTCGCTCACCGTCAGCGTTCAGACTTGATGAAAGATTTTGTTACCCTCTATCCCGCGATTCTTCACCTCGGAGGCACAGCAGCAGTAAGTGGTGTTATCGATGCCATGAGGCAAGTCTGTAGCCAGTGGAAGTAAATATTGCCAATCATTGAAGCTGTAGAAAATATCGCAGCTCCCACAGTTCAAAATCCTTTACCTGATCAGGTTTTGATTAATGCGATAGAAATAGAAGTCAAATGTTTGAAATTTCGGCAAGGCTGATACGATCGCATACCCAACATTCTCATCAAACTAAAAACGCCTACATTTCCCCTAACAACCTAGCCACCTGCTCTGGAGCAGGCAACTGTCCCTGCAACTCCAACGGCAAAGACGACACAATTTGATAAGTGGCAACCCCGATCGCTTGATTCGACTGCCGCAGCGCATACTCCACAATCGTCCGATCCTTCGACTTACAAAGAATAATCCCAATCGCCGCATTCTCACCCTCCAACCTCACGCGATCGTCCAAAGCCGCCAAATAGAACTGCATCTTCCCCACATATTCAGGCAAAAACTTCCCGATTTTTAACTCAACCGCCACCAAACACTTCAGCCCACGGTGATACAACAACAAATCAATAAAATACTCCTCATCACTAATCTCTAGACGATATTGACTACCCACAAAAGTAAACATCCCACCCATCTCTTGTAAAAATGGTTCCACCCTTGTCAAAATCGCCTTCTCAAGTTCGCGTTCACTATGTTCATCCGCTAATTCCAGAAAATCAAATGTGTATACATCCTTAACCGCAAGTTTGGCGCGATCGCGCATCTCCTCTGACAAAGTGTGATCGAAATTTGTTTGATTCAGCAAAGTTTTTTCGTAGGTCTTGTTCTCAATTTGGTGAATCAACACATTTTTTGTCCAGCCAAATTTTTGTGTCATGCGAATGTAAAACTCTCTCTGCAAATCGTCCTTACACTTCTCTAAGATCACCAAATTATGAGTCCAGCCAATTTCTGCAACCAATGGTTGCAGTTTTTCATTTGTGCGGTAGGTTACATAAAAATTTCGCATATTCCAAATATTTCGCGCCGAAAATCCAGCCATCCCATGAAACTCGACCTGCAAATCCTGAGCTAATTGTTCCACCACTGACTTACCCCAACCAGTGCTCTCTTGACGAGTAACGATCAACTCACCAATATCCCAATAAAGCGCCATTAACTCTCGATTAACCGCCTTTAAAGCCTCATACTGAGCAGCACGAATCCGATACTTCACCGCCACTAACAAACTTCGATAATCTTCTGTAACTTCAATTGTCATATCTTTAGACTGTTACAACACTAAAGGAATATCACTCAGCATCGATACTAGTAATGAGAAATAAAAACATACTGTAAGTGTAATATAGCCTACTCATTAGCTTATGCCTTGAACAGCAAGCTTAATCTTTCAACTAATTCATCCATTGCAAGCTGAAATGATTTTGCAAAGGATGGCACAGGCAAGCGATCGCCATTATTTTCAAACATAGAAATTGGGCGATCGCTAAATCTGACATTCCTTTAAGACTGAACTAGTATAATGACGCTAACATAGCGATCGCAATTAATATTTGTTAAATCAATGAGTCTAGTTATCGATGTTTCCTGCGGAGCAAAAGATAATTTGGGCGCTTCGCGCATCCACTTATCTTGAATAAACTTCAAAACGGCATTGCCATTTTGAAGTTTGGTATTATAACTGATGGTACGATTCTACTGGATGACAGTTTTGACACTTATCTCCTCCTTATTTAACATCTATGGCGCGACAATCTAAATCCACTAATCCTGCTGCTACCTCTTCTCAAGGTTATCTTGGGCTTTCTGACTTGAGGAATCGGCTCAATTTTTTGGAAAAGGAAAATGATAAACTGCTCAAACAAATTGAGTCAAACCGTACTAAGTTAAACAATCTCAACGATAGCATTAAGGATGTTGGGATTCAGATCGCTCAACGCATCGCCCCTTTTCGTCAAAAAATATTGGAACTCGATCACCAAATTCATGATGTATTTAAGGAAATCTTTGCTGGCAGAAAGTTAGGGAAGAAATCTCGAAAAGATATCGAGTCAGTTTACTATCATCTCCAAGCAGATGGGCTGATCAGTCCTCAAAAGTTGCCTACTGCTGCTGATGTGGAAGTTGATGATTCTGAGGATGAGTCGGAATGGAGAGGCTATGAGAGGAGATCGCATCAGGAAGTTATGGAAGATATTGCAAGACCCGATCGAGATGATCTAAAAAAGATTCGCCAGCTTTTTTTGCGCCTAGCCGATCGCTTTCATCCCGACAAAGTTACTGATGAAGTGGAAAAAGCTTTTCGTACTGAGGTGATGAAGGAAATTAATCTGGCTTATCAAAATGGCGATTTGGCTAGGCTTTTGGAGATCGAAAAGCAGCAGGAGTTGGAGGCATTGATCGATCGCGATAGTTCCGATGATCTGACCCGACATTGCGCAAAGGTGGAGTCAGAAAATTCTTTTCTCAAAGAACAGCTTGCTACGCTCAAGCAGCAACTTAAACTCACAAAGAAAACTCAACAGGGCGAAATGACTGCTGTTTTTAAGAAGATCACTAAATATGGCGGAGATCCTATTGGTGAAGCTCTATTTGAGGTTGAGGCTCATGTCGAAGTCGTTGAACAATTACATAAATTTGTGCTTGATTTTCGCGATCGCCGCATCACAATTCAAGAGTTTTTGAGGGTGCCTACAGATTTAATGCAGCAGCAAATGACGGAAGAGGAGTTGATGTTAGAGTTTTTATCGCAATTTCAGCGGTAAAACCCAAAAGATAATTGCGGCGCGAAGCGCGACAATTATCTTTTATAACTTTTGCATGTCAAGTTTGAGAAAGCGATCCACTGCTTGATACATCCAATAGAGAGGCATCTTCGGATCAGAACTAGTTTTCTGAAATCCTAAGCCTCCTGCTAACGCGGCATAATTGGGATGAATGATTAAAGTGTACATATCCCATAGATTTGGGAAATCTTGCTGCATTCGCTGGAGAGTTTGTTGAGAATCCAGCAAAAGACTAGGCTGAGATGCTTGTCGATATTCACTATCAATCACCCAGCTTCTCACAAAAATAGACTGACAAGTTTCATCTCCTGCCAAAGCCATCTGAAAAGGATCGATATCAGAAACTTGACTCAAATGCAGTCCGCGACTTGGCGGTTCAAAAAACTTTATTTCTGATTCCCGTTTAGTCGGATAGAAAGCATAGAAACCAACAGGGTTTTGATTGTCACTACGACGCAATACCCTTAAGCCTGTCGCATATTGACCAGCCCAATCGCGGAGAATATTGGCAATGCGATAGGTGACTGCATCGTTATTGCGATTGAGCCAGTTGTAGTTACTAGCTAACAAATTTGCGATCGGGATCGCATCACTACGCGGGTCAAAGGCATCGATCGCAAAGCTTATATTTGAGTCTTGATTATCACTTTTAAGCAGATCTGGAAGTGGTTGAATTTTTACTTGGGTGCAGTTGCCGTCAAACTGTTTTTGAATTAGCCCCAAATCAACTAGTTTATTCAGCATCATCCCCGCCGAGCGATCGCCTCCACGCTCTTTGTCGCTATAAAACACATCAGCTGCCTCAAGACAACTACATTCAACCCATCCTTGAGGAAACGATAACTCTGTAAGTGGTGGTTTCGGGAGTACTTTTCGCGCTTGGCAATCTTTTAAAAATAGGTAGAGTGCTAGTCGCACAAAACAATCGGCTCTGCGCCGAGTCATCCCGATTCTTTTAAGTAGCAGCGCTACATAATGTTGTTGGATTGTTTCTGAAAGCCATTGCTCAAGGGCTTCAGGTCGAATTGCTGGCGAACCTAACATAAGTTACCAATTAGCTGGAGATCCAAGTTTTTTTGCCTTCGGCAAAAAACTATTGGGATTTATTAATCAAATATAACAAGCTTTTTCAAAAAACTTCGATCTACTTCGATCTACTTCGACCTACTTCTTCACACTTCTAGGCGATCGCAGTCTGCTCGATCAAGTCATTCTCACTACAAAGGTACAGGTTGCATGATTAGCTCATGAGTTTTCGGAGAAGCTAATGATTTCAATCTACCAATGCAAATCAGCCTTTCAAAATCTGCTCCGCCCATTAGTAGTCCAATTGGCAACATGGCAAATTTCTCCTAATCAAGTTACGGGAGCAGCGATTTTTTTGTCAGGGGTGACGGGACTAGCACTTGTGCAAAGTACGCAACTCGCGCATCCTTTTTTGCCCACGACGCAACAGGTTCTTTGCTCTCTGCCGATCGCCTTATTAGTCCGTATGGGGCTGAATGCGATCGATGGAATGCTAGCTCGCGAACATGATCAGAAATCAGCCTTGGGCTGCATTCTCAATGAGATGGGAGATGTCATTTCCGATGTTTTTCTCTATCTACCATTTGCGCTAATTGCTGATATTTCTGCTCCCTTGATTGTTGGAATTGTAATATTAGCGATCGCTTCGGAAATGGTCGGGGTCTTAGGTTATGAGATTGACCGTAAACGCCATTACGAAGGCCCAATGGGCAAAAGCGATCGCGCCTTAGTATTTGGTGTAATCGGCTTGATCCTCGGTTTAGGAATTGCTCCCACTCAATGGCTCAATATCCTTTTAATTGGAGTGATTTTTCTGCAAATTTGGACAATTATTAATCGCACTCAAGGAATGTTACAGGAGGTAGAAGCATGGAAATAAATTTAGCTGCACCAGTGTTAATTACCCTCGCTGGAATTTTTGGACTACTTGCGATCGCTACCCTTACCGTCCTCGGTTTAGCGCTCAGTCATTGGGATACAGACTATAGCGAACTAAACGCTCGTATCAAATCTTGGTGGGTGATGGTAACTATTTTTAGTCTCGCCATATTACTAAAACATCCCGCTTCTATCATCTTCTTTATGTTTCTCAGTTTTATCGCTCTCCGAGAATATCTTTCAGTAATTCCCACTCGATTTAGCGATCGCCGCGTTTTACTCTGGGCATACCTTGCCATAGTTCTCCAATACTTCTGGATTTATATTGGTTGGTACGGAATGTTTTTAATTTTCATTCCCATCTATATGTTCTTGCTCCTTCCAATGCGCATGTTGCTCAATGGTGAAACCGAAGGTTTTTTAAATGCGATCGGGACAATCCATTGGGGGCTGATGCTGAATGTATATACGATTAGCCACCTCTCTTACCTAATCATGCTGCCATCAAGCGGCAATCCGATCGCAGGTGGTACAGGCTTATTAGTTTATCTATTGCTGCTGACGGAAATCAACGATATTTCTCAATATATCTTTGGCAAGCTATTTGGTCGCCATAAAATCATTCCCAAAGTCAGTCCCAATAAAACCGTTGAAGGATTGCTAGGAGGAGTTTTGACAACTACTGGGTTAGCAATCGCCTTAGCACCTTGGTTGACTCCTTTTGATTTAATCCATGCTGGTTTTCTAGGGCTATTGCTCAGCCTGACAGGATTTATCGGAGATGTGAATATCTCTGCTCTGAAAAGAGATTTGGGCATTAAAGATAGCGGCAATCTGCTGCCTGGACATGGTGGCATTTTGGATCGCATTGATAGCCTTACTTACACAGCTCCTCTATTTTTCCACTTCACAGTTTATTTTTACTTCCAAGGACAATTGCTATGAAACAAATTATTAGCGTTATCTTCTTTCTAACCACAAAAATCATTGTCTTAGTCCTGCTAGGATTACGCATTCAACATCGTGAGAGATTACCCACAACTGGCCCCGCCATTCTTGTCGCAAATCACAATAGCCATCTAGATACCCTTGTTCTCTTGTCACTTTTCCCTTTGTCAAAGGTGCAGCATCTTCGCCCCGTCGCCAATGAGGAGTATTTTCTCCAGCAAAACCCTTGCTTAGCATGGTTTGCACGTCACATTCTACATATTATTCCCGTTTCAACTGAATCGGGTAACTGTCGAGATAATTGCAGCAACCATCGCAATTTCTTTAAAAACTGTGCCGATGCGATCGCCGAAAATCAGATTCTTATTCTCTATCCTGAAGGCACTAGAGGCACTCCTGAAAGCATCGGTGAGTTTAGAAGTGGCATCGCCCATCTAGCCAAGCAACATCCTCATGTACCGATCGTTCCCATTTTTCTACATGGTCTAGGCAAAGCTCTCCCCAAAGGCGACTTTCTCATCGTCCCATTACTCTGCTCGATCTGCATTGGTGAAGCCATGTACTGGAATGGACAAAAACAAACCTTTCTCCAGCAACTAACAGAGCGCGTTCAGGCGCTGTCAGCAGAAAAATGAGCCAAGAACTCAAGTTCTTGGCTAAAAGCTCAAGTCCACTGAAGTGGCCTAAAGAATACTTCAGATTGAATATACTTTTTCCTTTTTCCTTCCCAACAGAGGTTATTATGCTACAAAAAACATTTCCCACCTACGAACAACTTTTGCTCCCTCTACCAATCTGGAATCCTAAAGCTTGGTACTACGGATTGATGAATCTTTCTCTCAAAACCATTGGCAAACTATCGCGAGGCATTCAGATCGGATTTCAGTATGGTTTTGATTCAGGTGTGATGCTGGAGTATGTTTATAAAAATCAGCCCAGTGGCATTACTCCTCTAGGAACTCTCATTGACTGGTTCTATCTCAATTCTCAGGGATGGCGCGGCATTAGATCGCGATCGCAGTTGATGAAAACCACACTCCACAGAGTTTTACAGTCCTATCAACAACAAAATATTCCTTGTCATTTGTTGGATGTTGCTTGCGGTGGTGGTCGCTACGATCTAGAGGTGTTGCAAGAATTTGAACAAGAATTGGGGAATAATGCGATCGCAGCAACCCTACGCGATTACAAATTAGAGAATGTTACCAAGGCTCGTCAACTAGCAACCCAGTTCGGAGTTGATGCCCAGATCGAACAGGCTGATGCGTTCAATGACGAAGATCTAGATCGGGTACTACCAAGACCAAACTTGGTAATTGTGTCTGGACTGCATGAGATTTTGCCCAATGATGCGCTGATTAAAAATCACTTTCAGCAACTTTATCGGATTCTCGATGCATCAGGGACACTGATTTTCACGATTCAGCCACAGCATCCTCAACTAGAAATGATTGCCCGTACTTTGCCAGCACATACGGGACTTCCTTGGATAATGCGGGTGCGTTCTTGGGAACTCATTCGTCAATGGGCTGAAGCGGCTGGTTTTCAAAACTTTCAGGTACAAATGGAAGAAAATGGCATCTTTGGAGTTGTCACGACTGAAAAGCACATCTGATTTGCTGTCCTAATGTATTGGGAGATTCAATTTGCCTAACGTTAATTGATTCTCTCAAATGGCAATAAATTTTGAGCAAGAGTCACAGGATCAACGCCCATTTCCGTGCGCTGACTTGCTAGCCAGATCGCTGCTTGAGAATGCCAAACTGTCGCCGCGATCGCTACATCACTTGCTGCCATGCCTTGCGCTAAAATCCCACCAATCATACCTGCTAGAACATCACCACTGCCTCCTCTTGCCAAAGCTGGTGTGCTTTCTGGATTGACCCATGTCTGTGATGTTTTGCCCTGAGGAAACGCGATCGCCGTTCTTGCACCCTTAAGTAAAATAGTTGCTTGTGTTTGATTGACCGCAGTTTGCAGAGCCTCTAATCTTTCAACTTCACTCAGCTCTGGAAATAAGCGACAGAACTCACCCCAATGTGGTGTCATAATCAGCGCACTATTACGCTGACTCAATTTTTTGGTAATTTGAGATTTACGCATTGTAGCTAAAGCATTTAATCCATCGGCATCCAGAACTAAAGGGCGATCGCTATCTATCATCTGTTCCACAATTGGGAAAGCCTCAGCAGAAAGCCCACAACCACAAGCGATCGCTTGATATTTTCGTAAATCGAGATCAGGCAATGAGGCGATCGCTCCAGATTCTGTTTCAGGACAGCCAATGATGAGAGCATCAGGAACTTGGGCAAGAATCAAAGATTTGAGAGAATTTGGAACAGCGATCGATAACATGCCCACCCCTGTAGCCTTTGCGCCCATAGAGGCAAGAAGGGCAGCACCACCATATTTCTGAGAACCAACAACTAGCAGTAAATGCCCAACTTCATACTTATGAGTTATGGGATTACGTGTCATAGGAAGGCGATCGCGCATTACTGCTTTAGGATTAATTCGCCATAATGGATGTTGCTCACCAAGGATCTGAAGTACAAATTTTTCGGGAATATCAAACCCGATCCTTTCGAGATTACCAACATATGGCGTAGCAGCTTCTGTCAGCAAGCCTCGCTTCCATAAGCCTAAACAAAAGGTATTGGTAGCACAAATCGCCGTTCCCATTACATCACCGCGATCGGTGTGGATTCCTGATGGCAGATCAATGCTGAGAACTGGGATTTGCCAATTATTATTGATCGTGTTGATCGCGATCGCGACATCGCCAACCACATCCCGCTCTAATCCAAAGCCAAAGATACCATCGATTAGCAAATCGCAATCTTGCAATGCTTCCAAACTCACAAAAGGAATACCTAAACTTTTGGCATAGCACCCATGAACTCGTGTTAAAGGTTTAGATTTTGTGAACGGGGTATAAATTTTGACCTGTCGCCCTTGATGATGTAGTTCTCTCGCGATCACCAAGGCATCACCGCCATTATGACCAGAGCCAACTAGTACACCAATCCGCCCATAGGATTGAGCAGGATAGAGTTCGGTTAACCTTTGGCTAATCCGCAAGGCGACCTTTTCCATTAGGGCAGCTACGGGCATACCTGCCTGAAAAATCAAATTCTCGATCGCTTGCACTTGTGCAGCCGTAGCGATCGCCTGTGCGGAGAGAAGACTATTCATTAAGGAACGAATCTCTGGAGACTAGTCGGTAAGTTTTGACGCACCCAGTTCTTAACTTCAGGAAACTGCATTGCTGCTAAGCCACTACCCAAAATCAGAGCCACTAAAATCAAAATGATAATAAAAGTACTATTGGTTTGCTTTGGCACTGCAAACTCTGTCTTAGCCGAATCGATATCGATAGATTTAGCATTATCTTCCATCTCAAACTCGGTCTCTTCTGAATCTTTAGAGTTTGGTGAAGTCAAAGCCAGTGCGCCTGCGGCATCTCCAGACTCAGGCTGGATGTCTTCAGTATCTATATCTTCTTCAGAACTATGAGTTGATGCGGGGATACTATTTTCGGTTGCCAAATCCTCATCAGCATCGGCGGGTGCAAATCGACAGCGCATCAGTGCAACCGTAATATTGTCATGTCCATTAAGTTCATTTGCCTTATCAATCAGATCTTGGCAACTACGGTCAAGAGGCTTATTTTCACTTACAACAGGGAGGAGATAGCCATCATAAATTTGCTCGACCCGATCAAAGTCACTCAACCCATCAGAGCAAAGCAGCAAGAGGCAATCTTCATCAATGAAAAATCTCTGCACTCGCGGCACTAGCATATCGGAACCTCTTGTTCCTAAAGCCTGAATCAAAGCGCCGCCATCGATGCGTTGGGAAGAATAGGCATAAAAGTTATAGCCAAGAGTGGTTTCGCGAGTAGCCACATCATCATCGAGGGTGACTTGACGTAAATTGTCTTTAGTGACGCAGTACAGACGGCTATCGCCGACATGCACGACATAGACCTCATTGCTGTTATTGCCGTTAGGACGAGGCATGACTGCCATCACCAGCGTTGTCCCCATGCGTTGCTGAGCATGACGCTGCTGCTGGTCATTAATTGCCACAATTTGATTGTTAACAACGCGAGCCACCATTTCCAATTGGGCAATAAAACCCTGAGCAGAAAAATCGGGATCGTTTTCAGCTTGTTGTAATAAAGTTTTCAGTTGTTGTTCGAGGGTCTTAATTGCGAGAGAACTTGCCACTTCACCGCCCTCATGTCCTCCCAGACCATCACAAACGATCGCTAAGCGATCGCGTAGACTATCAACCTGTTCAGAGCGCTTTTGGCGTTTCACATCAGGATAGCAAGCATCTTCATTATGTTCACGCTGCTGTCCGACATCACTAGCACTGGCTATTCGCACTGTGAGGGGTTGATTTTCCATCACCTTGAGTGACATTTGATCGAGATAGGCGATCGCACTATTGATGTCATATTCGCCACGCCCCAGACTATAGAAAAATTCAGCGATCGGTTCCGCGATCTCAGGCTTAGCCAGATCCAGCCATTGCACCCATATATCACCTAATTGCGAGATATGCACGGCGGCAACATCTGCTTGCAATTCCAACAAGCGCACCCACATGCCATCGACCCGCACTAATTTGGGATCGATCAAGGTACGCGCCATATTTTGCTCAGCCAGAGGTTCCCAGAGGTTTAGGACTTGCCAGAGCAAATTAATTTGCCGCAAAGCTGATGCTTCCGCCCATACCTCAGCCAAGGTCGGGCAAAGATTGCCTTTGCGATCGATCGGCACATTTTCTAATAAAAATATTTCAGAAATACTTAGTTCTTCGCCCATTAGCAATAAGCCATATGGTCGGGGTAAATGCAAGCTCAGTCTAGACAGCTTCAAATAAGACACCACATAGGTCTGAAATTCAAGTGGCAACTCTGGCAGTGAGTATGTATCCGTATCAACAACAATTTGTGAGGAGAGGACACGATAGCGATCGCCAATCAGCGCATTGGGCGGAAATGCATCGGTATCAAGACCAACTGCCCAAAGATATTGCTGCTCAACTGCCGTAGCCTGATCTTGTTTTTCCATGAAGATTATTGATCGCTTACCAAAATTGTGTGGTGGACTTAGGGAAGAATATAGCGAAAAGCTCAGGTGTCTTAGAATTTATTTACAGTAACAAATTTAAGGTCAGGATAAGCGGCTCTAAGCGATATCTACCAATAAATTAGAAGTTTGACCTGTTTGTTCAATAAACATTTGGCTATTGTAGCGAAACAGCGAGACTATTTTTATGGATTTACATCTTGTTTTGGGGCGTTCAAATCTACAAATGTTAGATGACTGTACAACTTGTTACCAGATTTCTTTAGAATCTGGTTATTCTAGTACTTAGACTTTAATCAAAAGTTTAATTTAACAGTAAAAATTTAATACTTACTTTTTTTATTCCATTTATTTTTTTGATTTATTTTTTCGATTTTTATCAAAACCTTTTTTATAAATTTTTCAACATTATTTCACTGCCTTAACCCATGAAGCAACACCTCACCAATCGCGAACAAAAAGTTCTTTGGGCAACTATCGATCACTATATTTTAACAGCAGAACCAGTTGGCTCTAAGGCTTTGGTGTCAGGTTATGACTTTGATATTAGCCCTGCCACGATTCGCAATGTGATGAATATGCTCGATCGCAGTGGTTTGCTATTTCAGCCGCACACATCAGCGGGGCGAGTCCCCTCGGACTCTGGCTATCGAGTCTATGTCGATGAATTGATCGATCCTGCCAGCGAGCTAACCTATAGTACGCATCAGTTTCTTGCTAGTAAGAGCGATCGCCTCGGCAAGTCCAGTCTAGATGGGGTGATGCGTGATGTTGCTCAGATTCTAGCAACCCTGAGCGGTTGCATCGCTGTAATTACATCTCCAAATATGCAAACGATGCGGATACGGCATTTGCAATTAGTAATGGTGGATGATTGCAAAGTCATGGCGATCGCAGTTAGCGATACTTATCACACTGCCTCAGTAACGATGGATTTACCCACCGAAACTAAGCCCGAAGTTTTGGAAGGCGAATTAAATATTCTTAATAATTTCTTGAATGAACATTTGCGTGATAAGAACTGGTCGGAGCTAAATAGCGCTTTGCAGTGGGACGATCTTGATCGCCAGTTTCAGAATTATGCGGTGTTGTTACAGCAGTCCTTGCAACAGCTTATGAAACTATGCGATCGCACCGCTCTGGGACAAATGTTTATTAGTGGCTTAACGGAGTTATTACGCCAACCTGAGTTTTCTAATCTGCGTCAGGTGCAAAATATTGTGCAGTTACTAGAAGCAGATCGCGCTTCGTTAATGGCGCTAATTATCGATCAGCCCACTCCTTCCGCAAATTCCGTAAGCATCAGAATTGGTTCCGAAATTTCAATTGAGCCAATTCAAAACTGTACATTTATTTCTAGTACTTATCTCTGTGATGATAAGCCCGTAGGGACAGTGGGCGTATTAGGTCCAACCAGATTGGGTTACACAAGGGCGATCGCTTCTGTACAAGCCGCCGCGTTACATCTAACTGATGCGATTAGTAAATGGTAGATCAACAGGCAAAGCACCTGCTAAGCAGGTGCTTTGCCTGTTTGGATAAAAAAATGGCGTAGCCATTTTTTATCCAAACAGGGTTTGGTTTTAATTTACAAAAATGTGACGACACTTTTGTGAATTGGTATTACTTAAGAAACCATTTAAGAATTGTCTAGATCCCCCCCAGCCACCCTTAAAAAGGGGGGAGAATTAAATTCTTCCCCCTTTTTAAGGGGGATTGAGGGGGATCTCTTAGAGCTTTTGACCGCAGAAAGTATTTCTTAAATGGTTTCTAATTGCTGATTTCAGAGATCGCCTTACGCGCAATGCTTGTCACATATAGCGTTACAGCAACTGTGGCAATAAAACCAACAATCCGAATTACCCACTGAATTGTGGAATCTGTAGGCTGATTTTCGCTGCCAATACGGGCAATATCTCCAGCCAGAGAACCGATATAGACATACATCACCGTTCCAGGGAACATGCCCACTGAGGCTAGAGCATAGTCTTTGAGCGTAACTCCCGTGACACCAAATGCATAGTTAAGTAAATTAAATGGAAATACTGGGGATAGTCGCGTTAAGAGAACGATTTTGAATCCCTCATGGGCAACAGCTCGATCGATCGCAGCAAATTTTTCGTTGCCTTCAATCTTCTTGCCAATCCAGTCACGGGCTAAATATCGCCCAACCAGAAAAGCTGCGATCGCACCCAAAGTCGCACCAACAAAAACATAGAGAGAGCCTAAGACAACGCCAAATAGCACGCCTGCACCTAAAGTCAAAAGCGAACCTGGAATGAAGGCGACCGTAGAAACAATATAAATGAGCACAAAGACAAGCCCACCAATATAGCCTAGGCTTTCTACCCATTTCAAGGCTGAGCGAATTAGCTCTTGGGGATTGAAGTTTTGGATAGCGGGATCTTGTGCAAAGGCAGGACTAACCATAAATCCATTGCTCAATAAAAATGCGATCGCTACAAAAAGAAAGAGCAGCAAATACGAAGATGCATAAAAGTGTTGCTCCCTTTTGTCTCTGGGAGAGAAACTAGGAGTGAGGGCTTTCTTATTAATTAGCAACATCCACCACCGTTGTAGTGCCAAGTGGAATCTGTGATCATCACCTCTTGAGGAAACTTCTCCGCAAGTTTTGAAGCGGTTTTATCGCATACAGAAAGCGGGTTACCACGCTGCAAAACATGCCCAGCACGATCATCTAAAGATGAGTCAGAGCCGCTATAAACTGCGGTTTTACCTGTAAACACGCAGGCTCCATCACTAGGAATGGGAACCTTAAATGATACGGAATCTAAGCTCTCTAACATTAGCGGTGTATCCAAATCAAAGCTATGAGTATCAAGCAAACGATAGGGACGACGAGCACGGACTTCTATCTGTCCAAATCCTACTTCAACGAGATAATGAATATATTGATCATAGGTTAATGCTCCTGATAGACACATGGCGCGGAGACGTTCATCAGATTGGAGGTTGGTGGGAATAGGACGAGTTGCGATCGGGTCACTCATAATTAATCTTCCCTTAGGCTTGAGAACTCGATAGACTTCTTTTAAAGCTCGTTGTAAGTCTTGAGGCTCAAAAATATTAAATAGACAGTTTTGGGCAACCACATCTACTGAGGCATCGGCAACGGGTAAGGCAAAAGCATCTCCTTCTAGGATATTTACAAAATCAGGATCAAACCAATCATTCTCTTGAGCTGCTAATTGTAAATTATGACCAGCAACTTCACGCATCGCCGCGACAGGATCGACGGCAATAACACCTCCTTTTCGACGACAGAAATACGCAAATTGAAGAGCCTCTAAACCACCGCCAACGCCAATATACAGGACTGTTGGGTTACCCCGTAATTCTGTAGGATGGATGGTTGTCCCACAGCCATAGTTCATCTGCTCAATGATTTGAGGGATTTTGAGATTTGGATATTGCAGTGGTGGTGTACTGATGCAGCACAAACCAACTTGTGGAGTTTTTGCGGCTTCCGCATAAAATTCGGCAGTAGTTTCGAGATAGCTCATGAAGAATTGACTCAAGAAGAATGATTGGATCTACAACAACAAATTACTGCCTTAGTTTAGCTTTTTTCCTTGTTGCATCATCGTCGCATAAAAACAAAAAGATGAGAGGCGGCACTTTGTGCCGCCTCTCATCTTTTTGGGCTTAAAGAAGTTCGGTAGAACGTTCTGCTAACTGAGAGCGTTCACCCTTACTAAGGGTAATATGCCCCGCCAGAGGATCATTTTTAAATCGTTCAACCACATAGGTTAGCCCGTTACTTGCAGCGTCGATATAGGGATTATCAATTTGTTCAGGGTCACCAGTTAGAACTACTTTTGTCCCTTCACCAGCACGGGTAAGAATAGTTTTAAGCTCATGGGGCGTGAGGTTTTGGGCTTCATCCACAATCAGAAATTGCTGAGGAATAGTTCGTCCTCGAATGTAAGTGAGAGGTTCAATCTGAAGCAGTCCTCTTTCCATTAGATCTTCATGTCCTCGCCGAGTATGGGGATGAAGACTACGCTTTTCTTTAGGACCTTTAGGAGACTGCGAGCCAAAAATCAGATCAAAATTATCGTAAATCGGTTGCATCCAAGGTGTGAGTTTTTCTTTGATGTCCCCTGGGAGAAAGCCAATGTCTTTACCCATAGGAATTACAGGACGCGAGATCAGCAGTCTAGTATATACTCGCTCATCGGCAACTTTGTGCAATCCCACCGCGATCGCTAACAAAGTCTTCCCAGTACCAGCTTTACCAACGAGAGTAACCAAGGGAATTGCATCATTGAGCAAAAGATCGAGGGCAAATTTCTGTTCGCGATTACGCGCATTGATGCCTACAATCCCTGAATTGACCAGCTTATTGATGGCTACGAGTTTGGTAGAATTTTGGCTGCTATTACTGGCGATCGCTAGCGCAGTATGAGATGGATTGAATTGATCAACTAGCATCACTGCTTGATTAGGGCAGCGTTCGCCATCAATTGTAATCGCGTCATTTTTAAAAAGTTGATCGATTTTTGTCGGATCTACGGTTACTTCAGTAATACCTGTATAGAGTTCTGAAATATCAACCTTATTGGTCTCGTAATCTTGGGCTTCCAGTCCTAAAGCATCGGCTTTGATGCGAAGGTTGGTATCCTTGCTGACCATGACGACTCGACATTGACAACTGCGCTTGAGTTCGAGCGCAACTGCAAGAATAGCATTGTCATTGCGATCGCCTTCAAGTTCAATAGGCAAGGTTTTTAAAGTTTCGCGATCGCACAGGGCAACTCGCAGTAGTCCCCCATTTTCGAGATCAATGCCTTTGATAATATTCCCTTGAATTCTCAATTCGTCTAAGGATCGTGACACCTGACGCGCATTGCGTCCGATCATCTCAGGCTGTTTTTTAAAGCGATCAAGTTCTTCAATAATCGTCATCGGTAAGACGACTTCATTATCTTCAAAGCGTTTCATTGCAGTTGGATCGTACAACAGCACATTAGTATCAAGCACAAAAATCTTTTTCATATAGTTGCACTTTGAATAGTCAGAGGATAGGCGCTGCTTAGTGCTTTCTATCCTTAGAATTAATCTTGACACCTTTGAGATGTTTATGTGGGCTTTGTGTAGCGATCGCTACAATGCTTAACTCAATGCAATCTAGTCCAAACCAATAAATTTCTCAAAAGTATTGTAAATCAACACTTTTGAAAAATTTATTGTGGTTCTTTATGCTCGAAAATTACTGTAAGACTTCAAACCCAAAAGAGAGTCTCGGCGCTTTGCGTCGAGACTCTCTTTTGGGTATAGCTATAAAAATCTCGCTGGGTTTGGTTCTTAATTCTCAAAAGTGTAATCACACTTTCGAGAATTAAACTAAAGAAGGAACGCTAAGCGTCCCTTCTTTAGTTAAGAAACCATTTAAGAAATATTTTCTGTGGTCAAAAGCTCTAAGAGATCCCCCTCAATCCCCCTTAAAAAGGGGGAAGAATTTAATTCTCCCCCCTTTTTAAGGGGGGCTGGGGGGGATCTAGACAATTCTTAAATGGTTTCTAAAACAAGGTCGAAATGCCATTTGGACGCAAATCTTTGAAATCTAGAATCTTGCGAACTACATCGAAGGTAGACTGCGAGTCAGTAATAGGAATTACTGAGGCTAGCTGCCCTGGTAGAACTTGCATTACAGGAGGCATATCCTTCGTAAACACCTCAATTGTGCGATTAATTAGCGAATAATCACCTTTAGCAAACGCATTAGTATAGGTAGATTGATTGGTTGCTTGGGGTAGCCCTGCAACATTAAACAAACCAAGGGGAATACCTTGAGATGTTGTCAAAAAGCGGGCAACTGTTTGAGTGAGAGTTGTTGTCGTCTGGATTTGAGTAAAGTAGTCATAGACTTTAACATTGCGATCAATTTTGCCAACGCGCTGAGAGTCAATACCACAGACGGTACGAATAGTGCCATAGGCTTGTGGATCACTGGGCAAAATCAGACTAATAGTTGAGAAGTTCTTAAGCAGTTGCACTTCGCTATAGCCCAGAGGACGATTATTCAAATCGAACAAACGGACGATTAGGCGATCGCCAGGGTTCAGCCCACGGATGAAAGTTGCCCTCTGATTAATATTAAAGCGATAATCACCGACAAAGCGCTCTACAAGAAATCCGTTAGAACGTTTCGACTTGATCGATATCCGCGCAATCACCTGAGATAGACGGGGCTGATTTTGCAAAATGGCAAGGCTAAAATGCCCCCGATGAGGATTCTTCTTGGATAGCTCAACACCATCACGCTCTTTCCGTTCTTTGCGATCTGTTCGGCTACGGTCATCATAGTCATCATCTTCATCGTCATCCTCATATTTTTTGGAGACAACAATGGGCTTCATTGGTTTAACAGAACTACCTGTCTGGACATTTGTGTTTTGAATGACTACTGTTTGACTAGACTGTGTAGTCGTTGATTGAGAACCATTTGTAATTCCCAAATCGCGATCGGAAAGCCCTGAATTGTTTGAGGAATTGTTAGATGAGTTATTTGAGGAATTGTTTGAGGAATTATTCGAGGAGTTGTTTGATGAGTTGTTTGAGGAATTGTTGGAAGAATTGTTAGATGAGTTGCTGGTATTGGTATATACCGAAGAAATGCGTCCCGCTTTCACCTCGGATGCGCTAGCCGTTGCAATTGAAGTAAAAGATTTGACTTCTTCGATCTCAAATCTCGAATCTTTGACCCCATTGGGTAAGTCATAGCGAACACTAGTAACCGCCTTGAGATCCCCATTGTAAATATCATCAAGGGAGATTTTTTCGCTCAGCGAACTTAGGGATATCACTTCTACGGCTGTAAACTGTCGCCCTGCATTTTTGGAGAGCAGTCTTGCACCTGAATTGGTATAGACTTCGCGCCATTCCCCAGCGCGTTTTACATAAAGCTGATACACAGCGTTTGCGTAGGTAGTAGAAGGCTTATTGGCAATATCTAGTAAAATACCAATGCTTGAGAGGTTGCCAGAGTTGTCCAGCAAACGCAATAGCTGCACCCCAGTTTGCCAGTCCTGTGGAACTTGAGCAACTATTTGGGGAACAGATGGAGCTGCGATCGCTTCTATAGTATTTAGAAAAGATGCTGTAGTAAGAGTTGCTGCAAGAAGACAGAGAGATGTCTTCTGGAATCTTTTGCCTATTTGACTACGAAAATTTTTACTGACAATATTCATCGTTATTTATTCCTAGCTCGATTTACTGCATGATTTGCTAGAGTCAACTTATGCTTGTTGGCACATGGCTATATTGGCGCACAATACGTCACGATATAGGCATATTAAGTCTCTAACAATCAGACGATCTCCTTGTTTTTTTGTTCCATTCCAAAAATAAAAGCAGCCCAAAGGGCTGCTTTTATTTTTATAGTAATACCGATCCTCAAAATGGCAGAGCCATTTTGAGGATTTAAAACCTTTACTGGGTTTGTTTTTTAATCCCCGAAAGTTTGTTCACACTCTCGATGATTTGGATAAGATTTGTGTCAGCACAAAGCGCTATACTCCCTTCCCAGCGAAGGATTAGACGTTGCGGCGCTTCGCGCCGCAACGCTAATTCTTGGTTTTTGATGTCTATTTCTTTAGTGGGAAGGGAGTAAGAATATTTTAGAGAAATCGCGATATTTGAATTTGCGCCCAAAAATTTTGGCAACGATCGCCTAAACTCGCGATCGGAAATCTTGGTTGCGATCGCCATTTATCCAATAACAAATGACCCATCGGTGTCAGCCGAAAACTATCAGTAATGCCCTGACCATCAACTTCACGGCGTAATACGCCAACTTGGATCAGCCATAACAAACCATTTTCCGCACCAATTAAATTAGTAGGACTTGTCAAATATTGATTTGCAATACCCTCATTACCAGCGATTGCCCTCAGATTTACGCCATGTGTTGCCATATCTGCAAACAACTTCACTGTAAATGGAGCGCATCGTAAAGCTACTTCGGCTCTTCGTAATATTTGTGGGTCATATTCAGCAAAATCTTTGCTGTTTTGTTTACTTAAAGTATCCGTTGGCATAGCAATTTGTAATTTACTGATATGAGAAGGTAGACATAATTAAATATAAAAACCTAAAAGCCTTATTCTGACAGCTTAGCAGTCAGGATAAGGCTTTTATTCTTTTTTTGAATTGAAACAACTAGTTTAATATTTAATAACCAATGCTAGCAGCACTATCTATCACTAGCATTAACCTTTCGATATAAGAAAACTTAATTTTTCACCTTCTAAATTCAAATTAATTGTATCTATTAGGATCTTTTTTCTCTTTCTTCTCAGAAGGATCTTTTTTCGGTTTTTTGGTCTCTTTATTGCCCTTTTGTTCTTTAGACATTATTTTCTCCACTGTCGATAAAAAACGAGAATAAGCACTATTTAATAACGCTTATTACTATTATTCTACCTTAAGCCTAAATAATCTGTGGGCTTTATCCCGAAAGCAATGCAATCCAATAGGGTGAAGTGTAATTAATGGCGATCGCCTTATATTTGAATCAATAGTTACAAACAGCTAAATGTGCCAGCTAGAGAGCGATCGTCATGATGTCCACTCAAGATTCTAAAACTCATCACTCTCCGACAACTAATGCCCTCGCTATGGGGATGGCTATCAAAAAATTGTATGAGATGGGGCGTAAAGATTTTGAATCAGAAAATTTTTCAGGGCTGAAATTATCCTGCTGCAAGCTTTCATCTATTAGTTTTACCAGTTCAGATTTGCGAAATGCTGATCTTGACCTGACTGATTTAAGTGAGTCTGACCTACGGGGCACAAATTTGGAGAGATCGACTCTTAACTTTACTAATCTGACTAATGCTGATTTGAGTAATGCGAATTTAAAAGAAGCAAATCTGGGGGGAGCCAATTTGAGTGGGGCAATTTTGAGGGGAGCAAATCTGAGCAATGCAAATTTACGGGGTGCAAATCTGAGCAATGCTCGTCTTGAATTTGCAAATTTACAAGGGGCAGACTTAACGGGGGCTAATTGTTTTGGTTGTAATCTCAGCTATGCCAATCTGCAACATGCGAATTTGACTGAAGCATGTCTGGATAGAGCAAATTTAATAAAAAGCAATTTTGAATACGCTCTGCTAGATGGCACAACTCTCAGCAATGCCAGCTACTAAAAAAGTGTAAGACGGCGCGGAGCGCCGTCTTACACTTTTTTAGGTTTCGATACCGATCGCAAGTCTCGTATATACAGTTGCCAATGCATTTGCATCACCTACATTCCCAGGGAATAAGACAACGGGTAAATCGGGGAAACGAGGATGATCTTCGGGAGTACGCACAACGGAACAACCAGCAAGTATTTGTCCTAGCAGTCTTGCCGTTGGCAAATTCAACCCCGTACTCAAAACATCATTGGATGTAATGCCCCCTTTACTAATTAAGAATCCAATATCTGCGGGTAATTCCTGCACGATCGCCATCAAAAGCGCTGAGACTGACTGACCAAAAGCAAGACGGGTAGATGTATCGGCAAATTCCAATTCTTTTCGGCTGGTAAACACCACAGCGGTTTTACCCGATGCGTGGGCTTGCTGAACTTGGGCTAGCGCTTCTTGTTTAAGCATTGCTGATTGAGCATCGGCATCATTTAATAGGCGCGAGACATCAATCTCCACAGGAACTGTATTGGGTGCTTTGAGCAAATGTTCTAACTGCTCAGTAGTTTTTTTGACATGGGAGCCAACGATCGCTACACCCGCTTTGTGCGATCGCATATATTTCGACATGTCCTCGGCAGCGATCGGCTGGGGCGGGAGCTTCGCAAGGGCAGTTAGTAAACTCGCGGCGCTGCGGAATAAAAACCTTTTACCAGTCGAAGCAACTGCCAAAATATCCGAGGCAAATTGATTCAGATCGGCTTGGTTTTCTGCATCTACCACACCGCATTGATTGTCATGCAAGCGTGCTAAGCGCTGACGTACACCTGCACGAATTTCTCCTAATAAAAATCGCTGGACATCTGCGGCAAGAATTTTGCCCTTGGTTTTTTCTTCGACATAATCAGGCAAATAGCTGTGCTTATAGCCAAATACAGAGTCCTTAGCGAATTCCGTTTCATGGACTGGAGTAGGTATACCGTTAACTACTAAATAATGCACACTCGATTTGGTGAAACGCCCACCTTCAAAAAATGCTGGCACAAGAAAATGTGCATCAAAATCACCTAGCTCTTCAGCGATCGCATCCGTCTCGATGGGATAATGTCCCCGCAGCGTCGAGTCAGAGCGACTAACGATCATAAATTCTTGGATGCCTTCAGCTTCGAGCGCAGGCTTAAGGTTACGACAAACTTCGCGAGTCACGCTGGTAGCATCTTCAGGCGTAAGCGATCGCGTATTTGTCAGCACAAACATAATTGGCGAGGCATCGGCTAGTCCGATCCGCAAAGTTTCCACATCCCATTTAGTTAGCAGTAGGCAGCTATGCACCGTTTGCGAACCCGTCGGATCGTCATCAAGAACAATAATCTTAGGCTGTCGGGAGGAAGTAGCTGCCATTGCTTGTCAATATGAAAACTAATATTTGTAGAAGCTTATCTTGATTTACGTAACAATAGTCAATCTTAAATTAATACCAACCCTCAAAATGGCAGCGTCATTTTGAGGGTTGGTATTTAATTGTGCCTACCTATTTACTAGAGTTAAATTGAGAGCTTCTGCCCAAGGCTACACATACTACTACCCCCGAAGCAAAACCCAATGTCGTGAAAGTCATTGGCTCTCCTAGCAATATCGCTGAGGCAATGATCGTCAAAAATGGCTGAAAAAGTTGTAGCTGACCAATCCGAGCAATGCCACCTAAAAATAAACCTCGATACCAAGCAAAAAATCCCAAAAACATGCTGAAACAACTGACATACAAGAAGCCTATCCAAGCACTGCTAGAAATAGTTGTAAAAGAAGATGGCAAATGTTGCAATACAATCGGCAACACAAACGGGAAGGAAAAGACCAAAGCCCAACACACGACCTGCCACGATCCAAAAGTACGCGCTAACACCGTTCCCTCTGCATAGCTCAAACTTGCGGCGAAAACTGCTCCTAGCAAAGCCAAATCCGCAAAACGAATATTCCCTGTACCAGATATCAGCGCAAAAGTAATCACCAATCCACTACCCGCGATCGCAAAAATCCAAAATTTTACCGATGGTCGCTCTCCTGCTCGCAAAACTCCAAACAAAGCCGTAGCAAGCGGCAATAGACCGATAATTACAGCTCCATAGGACGCAGAAGCGTCGCGCATTGCTAGGGTTGAGAGTAACGGAAATCCTACAACAGCACCAACTACGACAACAGCAAAACTGGGTAGAAATCGCCAAGATGGGATTGGCTGTCTTGTGGTAATTAGTAAAATCAATGACAATCCCGTAGCAATTACCGCTCGTCCTAGTCCCACAAATACTGGATCGAATTCAGTTAGAGCAATACGGGTTGCTGGCAAAGTAATACTAAAAATTATGACACCGAGAAGCCCATAAACAAGTCCCATAGTCGCGTCTTTAGTTTGCGGACTAGTCATTTTGCCTCGACGTTTAACTTGATATTATCCCAAAACACAAAAGTGTGGCGACACTTTTGTGTTTTGAAAACCAAATCCCATTAGAGTTTTATAGCAGTTCAAACAAACCAAGAGGGCTTTTGAAAGTGTTGCAAAGCAACACTTTCAAAAGCCCTCTTGGTTTGGGATTGAAAAGCACTGTAGCTTTTTAATAGAAAGGTTTGATGGCTTGTAAAATTACAGCAGCGGCGCGTTTAGCATCTTCAGGTTGATCTAGCGTTAGGCTTACTTCAGTTAGCCTTGTTTCTAGGGCTTCAACAGTTTCATAGGTTTGAAAGATAAGCTGAATCAAATCATCAATATCGTAGGTATAGAGTGCTGACCAGTCACGTTCTTGTGGGCTAAAACGATAATTTAGACTTGAAAAAAGCAGAATTTTGGCATGAAGAGGACTGACATTTCGTGAAATATCATTACGCAAATCAAATAGATTCGTTAAATATTGAAGATTGTGTTTATGGGGAATCGTATCACTATCGTTTCTCTCAGCCCCCTCATCTCTAATTGGAAGAGATCCATTTTGAGAGTCTGAAGATGTCTCTAGGTTTAAAAAACTATGGGGAAGTTTTCCTTCATCCCGCAGAGTATAGAGAAATCCAAGACTATCGATAATGTTGTCAGCAGCCAGTAAATAGTCTGACTGCTTGCTAAGTTGCTTAACTTGGCTGTTTAACTTGTGCTTGAGCCTATTGAGATCAGGAAACATGATCATCAAGTCTCGGACGAGCAGACTCATATGCAACGATTTAACTTCGTTGACATCGTTTGACCAAGAATCATGACAGGTAAAGAGGATCAGTCGTTTGATGCGAAGAACATTGCTGTCTTGCTCTAAGCTATCTATTACTTCCTCTAGAAGATTTAAATCTTCCATATTTTTGTTGTGCGCTGCAATGCTCAGTTGACATATTGATTGATGAAGGCATTCTAAGTCAAGGATCTTAGGCTGTACAAATACGACCTTTTAAGTAATTAGACGCAATTAAATATAAAACTCTAAAACCTGCGCCGCCTGCTGCGAGGGTTTTGAGTCTGGGGTTTAATTACGCCGAAATACTTAGTTAAGAGTGAGATTTACCATCAGGCATTGTTGCGCCACTAAAAATTGTACCAATAGTGCTAGCTCCACTCATCTCAGCTCTGGTCAGCACAGCATCACTAAAATCGGCTCCATCAAGATTGGCTCTTACTAAGTAAGCATCAACTAGACTAGCTTGACTAAGATTGGCTTTGTCTAACAGCGATCGCGATAGATCACTACCATTAAGTATTGACTGAATCAATCCTGCACTACTTAATGTTGTCATGCTCATATTCGCTTTAGTGAGATTTGCTGCAAATAGATTAGCGAGACGCAGGTTTGCATTTTTGAGATCAGCCTTTGTCAGGTTTGCACCTTTAAGATTCGCCTCTGTAAGATTTACATTACTCAGATTTGCCTCAGTAAAAATTGCCCCGATCGCGATCGCACCACTCAAATTAGCTCCTTGCAAATTAACCCTTGAGAGAGTTGCTTCACTAAGATTTGCGTCAGAAAGATCAACTCCCGTAAGATCGGCTCCACTTAGGTTTGCTCCGCGTAAATCTGCCTTGCGTAAATTTGCGCCACTCATACTTGTAGGAGGATAGCCTCGCTCTTCTCTCATGAGAGTGGCACTTAATATTGCACAGCGTAAATTTGCGCCACGGAGGTTGGCGCTGCGTAAATCTGCCTCACTTAGATTAGCATCCATCAAGTTGGCAAGGGACAGATTTGCCCCAAATAGATTCACCCGTTGCAACATTGCTCCATGTAAATCCGCCTCGGACAGATTGGTACTCATCATGATCGCTTGGTTAAGCGTTGCACCACCGAGTTTTGCACCCGATAAATTGGCATGATTAAAGGTAACCTTGTTAAGAAAAGCAAATACAAGATTCACTCGCCTCATGTCAGCTTTGGTCAAGTTAACGCCGATTAAATCGCTATTAAACAAATTGGCATTAGCTAGATTTAAGCTGGCAAAGTCACGCCGACCAGAAGCATATTCTTTCAGAAGTTTTTCTGCGCTCATGATTTAGTTATGAAAGTGCTCAGAGCTTTACAATTTTTATTTTGTAGGATTTTGATATGGTAGCGTGATCGTAATCCATACTCCACCAGTCTCAGGATGATTTTTGGCAGCGATCACTCCTTTATGTAATGTAACAATCTGACGAGAGATCGCTAAGCCTAATCCATTCCCCCCACGATCCATTCCCGATCTTGTTCGTGATAGATCGACTTTATAAAAACGATCAAAAACATGAGGTAAAGCTTCTTCAGGAAAGCCCTCTCCTGCATCGATTATTTCTATTATTAAGGTCGAGTCTAACACGCTGGTTTTGATTGTAATCGACTGAAGAGATGGACTGTGCTTAATACTGTTGTCTAATAAGTTCAGCAAAAGCCGATAAATGCGTGATTCATCAAGTTGCCAAAGTAATTGTTCGCTGCCAATATATCTGAGTTTGACTTGTTTTCGATTTGCTAATGGCTCAAGGGTTGCCCAGACCGATCGCACTATTGACGATAAATTCACCTCGCTTAGGTTCAGTACAGACTCAATCCCCACATCCATCTGTCCTAATTCGAGCAAGTCTTGGACAAGTTTGGTCATCCGCTCTATTTCGCTGAGTAGTCGCTCCACCCAAATTCTTGCTGCAGGATCAACGCGGGGCTCAAGAGTCTCCGCAACCAGACGAATCGAGGTTAGAGGTGTTTTAAGTTCATGGGCTATGTCAGAAGTCCAGCGATCGCGTTGCTGAGTAATCGCTACTGCTTCTTGGCGATCTATCAAAAAAATACCAACTTGACCATGCCCCAAGTAAATACTACAAGCCCGAATCGGTCTACCTACCTGTGGTACGGGATCAACAGGATCAGGAATGGCG
Source organism: Pseudanabaena sp. BC1403 (assembly GCF_002914585.1). Classification (NCBI taxonomy): domain Bacteria; kingdom Bacillati; phylum Cyanobacteriota; class Cyanophyceae; order Pseudanabaenales; family Pseudanabaenaceae; genus Pseudanabaena; species Pseudanabaena sp. BC1403. Next base: position 13,146 of record NZ_PDDM01000009.1, on the reverse strand, counting down.
GGATGAAAGACCCAATCAACTTTGGAGGCTAAACTTTGCGATCGCGTTTGTTCGACAAGATGATCAAGCTCATAGGAGCGAATTAGTTGCAGCAAAAATGGCTTACGAATTAATCCTTGTTGGTGGTTGGCAATCCCCATAATGGTTGCGGCTTGTTGATTACATACCACTAAGCGGTTATCTTGATTGACTTGGATATAGCCGATGGGAGATAGGTCAACAACTTTTGCCCACAGTAAGCGCTCGTATTCATCTTCATTAGACTCGGTTATTTGAAATTGAGCATTAAATTGATCGTTATAGCTCTGCCGAATATTTTGTTGGACATTCTGCGTCCATAATTTAAAACTACGGATCGATTTTGCTTTAAATACATGACGCGATCGCTTACGCAATCTAAGATTTTGTCTTTGCTTGGCATAATTCCAGCTAAACCAGCAAGCGCTAGTAGCGATCGCACCAATGCCAATTCCGACAAGTAACCAGAAAAATTCCATCTTTACGGGTGAGCAGTAGCAGCTCTAATTATGAAACCAAGTGGGAGTTAAAACCTAAAATAAAAAACAAAGGCTCTATGCGAGCCTTTGTTTTTTATTTAGGTTTTAGTAAGTTTCAACGTGCCAACGACCGTCACGCTTCATTTGCTTCTCAAAATCCTTCCAGACAGCACCATTCTTTTCGGCCGTCTTAGTCATGAATTCCGAAATACCGTCTTCCATGCCACGCAAGCCACACATATAGGTATGAGTAGTTGGTTTTTGCAAAACTTCCCACAACTCATCAGCATATTCAGCCATGCGATTTTGGATGTACATTTTTTCACCCTTAGCATTCTTCTGCTCACGACTAATTGCCACATCGTAACGGAAGTTACGTTTGTGTTTGTAGGCTAACCATTCAAGGTCAGGCTTGTACAAAACTGTTGTGTCAGTTGGCACACCAAAGAACAGCCAAGCTAAGCCATTAAATTTGTAATCTTCATGCTTTTCTTTGAACATCCGCCATAGGAATGCACGGAAAGGTGCAATACCAGTACCTGTCGCAATCATGATGACTGTGGCATTGGGATCGTCTGGCAACAGCATTTCTTTGCCAACTGGCCCAGTTAGCTTGACATCATCTCCAGGCTTGAGATCGGTCAAGAAGTTAGAGCATACGCCTTTGATGGTTTCACCTGCTTCGTTTTGATACTCTAGACGCTTGACGCTTAGAGATAGGGTCTTACCATCAAGATCATCTCCGAGGCGAGTTGAAGCGATCGAGTAGAGACGAAGTTTATTCGGTTTACCATTTTTGTCTTCACCTGGGGGAACGACACCAATACTTTGACCTTCTAGGTAACGAAGGTCTCCTCCAGAAATATCGAACTTGACGTGACGGGTATCGCCAGCAGCACCTGGTCTGACCAGTACATCATTAGAAATACATTTTGCTGTAAATGGATTAGCAGGGCGGTAGATATTGACGGGAATATCTTTATCTGAATTTGCACTCATGAGAAGTTATATGGACGCTATATGACAGAAGAACACGAAGTCATTATATTTTCAAATGTGACTTGTCTGTATTTTGTAGCTTAAAGATCTCTTTAGTGGGGCAAACATTACATGTTTATTAATATTTCGCACATTTCTGACCCAAACCCAAAAGATGAGTTGCGGCGATTCGCGCCGCAACTCATCTTTTGGGTTTGGGTTTGTTTCTGGCTAAGTAACATAGTCAAAATTTGAGGTGGTCTAGGCTTTTTCTCCCAAATTTTGGATAATGCAAGACATTGTTCTTAGCAGCTTTGGGGCAGCTTGTCTATGTTATTATCGATACAATTGCTACAAATTATCAACTTAAGGTACTTGCTACAAACTACTGGTTCGTAGTAGTTAGCGAAAAGTATCTGGAAATGCTTCAAAAACAAGTTTTGCTTAGATCGCGAACAAGATCAGTATGAGTCTAGAGGAGGCTACTTTGCGAACAACGGGTGCATTTGCTCTCATCGATAGTGTGAGACGACAGGGTGTTAAGCATATTTTTGGCTACCCTGGTGGAGCAATCCTGCCAGTGTACGATGAAATTTATAAATCTGAGGCAAGAGGGGAAATTAAACATTACCTCGTGCGTCATGAGCAAGGAGCGGTCCATGCTGCTGATGGATATGCTCGTGCCACTGGAAATGTGGGTGTATGCGTTGCGACTTCAGGGCCTGGAGCAACCAATCTGGTGACGGGTATTGCTACAGCGCAAATGGACTCGATTCCAATGGTGGTGATCACAGGGCAAGTTCCTTCCTATGCGATCGGTACTGATGCATTTCAAGAAACGGATATCTGGGGCATTACTCTTCCAATTGTTAAGCATTCCTATGTGATTCGTAGAGCTGAAGATATTGCGCGGATCGTTACTGAGGCTTTTCACATTGCAGGGACTGGTCGCCCCGGCCCCGTATTAATCGATATTCCTAAGGACATTGCGCAGCAATCATTTGAATATAATCCTGATGTGAAGATTAATTTGCCTGGTTATCAGACCAAGGTCAAAGGATATTTACATCAAATTGCAGCAGCGATCGCGTTGATTCGTGAAGCCAAAAGACCATTACTTTACGCAGGCGGCGGTACGGTACTTGCCGATGCCCATGTTGAGCTTGCTGAATTAGCCAAACGCTTTCAGTTGCCTGTGACCACTACCCTGATGGGTAAAGGTGCTTATGATGAAAATAATTACCTTTCCGTTGGCATGTTGGGAATGCATGGTACTGCCTACGCTAACTTTGCCGTACAGGGTTGCGATCTATTAATTGCTGTTGGGGCAAGATTTGACGATCGCGTTACAGGTCGCCTAGATACATTTGCGCCTGAAGCCAAAGTTATTCACATAGACATCGATCCTGCTGAAGTTGGTAAAAACCGCAAACCTGACGTGCCCATCGTTGGCGATGTAAAGGAAGTATTGCAGGCAATTCTTGAAGCCACAAGCTATGAAGAAAATATTCAAACCAAGGATTGGTTTGTTCAGCTTGATGAGTGGAAAGAAGACTATCCACTTGAAGTCCCTGCCTATGACAATGTGCTATCTCCGCAACAAGTCATCTATGAATTCGGCAAGCAAGCGCCCAATGCTTATTTCACTACTGATGTTGGTCAGCACCAAATGTGGGCAGCGCAGTTAATTAAAACTGGTCCTCGCAAGTGGATTTCGAGTGCTGGACTTGGCACGATGGGCTATGGAATGCCTGCGGCAATGGGTGCAAAAGTAGCTCTTCCCGATGATCAAGTGATCTGTATTAGCGGCGATGCTAGTATTCAGATGAATATTCAGGAGCTTGGCACATTGGCGCAGTATGGCATCAAGGTCAAAGTGATCATTATTAATAATGGTTGGCAAGGCATGGTGCGTCAGTGGCAAGAAAGTTTCTATGATGAGCGATACTCCTCTTCTAATATGGAAGTGGGTATGCCTGATTTTGTGAAGCTTGCTGAAGCCTTTGGCATTAAGGGCATAAAGGTTATTGAGCCAAGTGATTTGCAATCTGCTGTTGCGGAAATTCTTGCCTATGATGGGCCAGTGTTTGCTGATTTCCGTGTGAAGCGCAATGAGAACTGTTATCCGATGGTTCCACCAGGAGCAAGCAATGCGGAAATGGTTGGGCTGCAAACTCCTAAGCGGAGGCTAAGCCCTGAGATATTAGAGCCTGTGGCTCAGTTGGAACGAGCTTTAGTTTAGATCCACGATCTGCGGGTCGGCGCTATACGCCACTCCTATCTCTATTATGCCAATTCACAAAAGTATGACGACATTTTTGTGAATTAAAAACCGAACCCAGTAAGGGTTTTAAAAGCACAAAATGGCATAGCCATTTTGTGTTGTGGTATTAAAGAGAAATCCTCACGCTCAGCGTGAGGATTTCTCTTTTTGATGATAATTGGCGGCGGTGCTATGCTTTTGCTTTGTTTACGTGAAAATCTATGACACCAGAAAAATCTTATCGCCCAAATGTGGGGATTATTGTTTTTAACCGCAAAGGTGAAGTGCTAGTCGGTGAACGTGTCGGTGTGCCTGATTCATGGCAATTTCCGCAGGGCGGAATCGATGAGGGTGAAGATCCTCAAGCAGCAGCTTTGCGTGAACTATATGAAGAAGTAGGCATTAATGATGCCGTTTTAGCCTATGTACATCCTGAATGGTTGTATTACGATTTCCCGTCAACCTTAAAACTGTCGGGAAAATGGGCTAACTATTGTGGACAAAGACAGCGTTGGTTTGCTTTTTATTGGGATCATCCTGCGTCTGACTGTAAGTTAGATATCCACGATCGCGAGTTTCGGGTGGTGCAATTTATGGCGATCGATAAGACTCTTGATTCGATTGTTAGATTTAAAAGAGAAGTTTATCAACAGGTCGTTAAAATCTTTACACCCGTAATCCGCGATTACATTGGCAAATTGCCGTAGGGTTAATTTGATCTAGAATTAAGAAACTTGAAGTTCTTTAATGCACTAGATAGATATTCCTATAGGCTTACTCTATTACCAGAAGTTCTATCTTGAACTGGTTGTGGGAGTATTAAAAGTGAAAGTATCCAAATATCTACGCTTTACACATCTGGGTATGGTGTGGCGTAGAATTTCTCTGTTTTTGATTGCTTTGTTTGCTGTGATTGGATTACAGCATTTTGTTGTTGAGCCTAGTTTTTCTGCTTCTAGTTCGTTGTCAAATGCGATCGCTTCATCTTCAATAATTGCCCAAAATAACGATCGGCTCATTGCTCAAGACACCCCCACCGACGCAACTAATCCCAGTAGAGTAACTTATGATTCACTAACTGATGAACAAAAAGCTCTTGCAGACAAAATCCTTCTTTTTGCAGGAGGTTTTGGTCTTGTCATCTATGTTTTCACCAGTTTCTGTATGATGAAAATTGCCGATAAGCTCAGTATTCCCAATAGTTGGCTGGCATGGATTCCGATCGCTCAAGCTTGGGTAATGGTTCGCGCCGCAGGAAAACCAGGATGGTGGCTAATCTTACTTTTTATTCCCCTCGTTAACATCGTCATTGCCTTTATCATCTTATTTGCTATGCCAGTTAATCTCGGCAAATCATCGCTTTATGGTTTGTTAACGTTTATACCGATCTTGGGCATATTTTTATACTTTGGACTGCTTGCTTTTACATAAAAGTAAAAATTAAAGCAAGAGAGAGATGTGCTTTGTCTCTCTCTTGCTTTAAACAATCATGTCTATAGCAAGTTGATTGGCGATCGCTTCACCTTGCAAAATTTCCGCTAACTTGAGCGCAAATGCCATCGCTGTTCCTGCGCCACGACTGGTCACCACATTGCCATCAACGACCACAGGAATTGTCAAATATTCCGCGACTTGCATTTGATCTTTAACCGATGGATAGGATGTTGCACGTTTATCCTTGAGTAATCCTGCGGCAGAGAGAACACTAGGAGCTGCACAGATAGCTGCGACCAGCTTGTTTGCTGCGGCATGGGCTATTAATATTTTGGTAATTCTGGAATCTTCTCTGAGCCGAAAAGTACCTGCACCTCCAGCAAGGACGATCGCATCAAATTGACTAGCATCGACTTGTTCAAGAAGCTTATCGGCAATAATGGCGATCGCATGAGCACCGATCACGGTTTGAGCAGCTAAGCTGGCGGTAGTCACATCAACACCAGCACGCCGCAACACATCGATAATCGTGATCGCTTCTATTTCTTCAAAGCCTTCAAAGAGGGGAACAAGTACAGTACGCATATTTCACCAATTAAATTAAAAACCAAAGTTAGATCGGCGAGCTTCGCTCGCCGATCTAACTTTGAGGTTCCTGCTGACATTCACTACACAGTCCAAAAAATTCAAGGGTGTGATAGTAAATTTGAAAAGTATGTTTTTTAGCTAATTGATTACCCAAATCATGGATGGGGCAAGAGTCGATGGGTAAAGACTTACCGCAATTGAGGCAATTAAGATGATGTCTATCGGCAGGGGTGACGCTATAGACGGTTTCGCCATTGGGTAAGGTCAGAGCTTTGATTAAGCCTTGCAGCTTGAGAGTATCTAGCGATCGATAGACCGTGGCTAGACCCACGCTGTTTTCACTACTGCGTAACTCCGAGTGAATATCTTGCGCTGATACAGCGCGATCGTGATGTTGGAGGAGATGGAGCACTCGTTCTTGACTGCGAGTGAGTTTTTCTTTCATGCTTTTGCTATTCATCAAAGTAGCAAAGACTTATGACTTTTGCTACTTTGACATTGTTAGAACTTAAAAGGATTATAAATCAGACATGGTGTAAAGCATTTTTCTAATCGATCGCATGTTTCTGGAGTGATGTCGGTAATCAATTGGCTATGAACAAGTTCCTCGATCGATTGAGTACCATAAATCAAAGCTGACATACCTGATATCGTGGTACGAAAGTCGATCGCTAGATTACCCATATCGCCGTTACCATAGCGTTTGACCGCAAGCTGACTGCGATCAACATGGAGATCTCCACTAATTCCAAATACACCATCATTCCAGTTACAACAAGGATCCTTAAGGACAAAGGTAAAAGGCTCACAGGCGATCGGTAAGCCATGCAAAGCGCCGACAATATCGATCGCTCTGACCATCCAAGGCTCAGTCATCGATGAATCTAAGCGTCCTGCATTACTGAGCCATGAATGGACATTTGCTCCTAATGGGACGGGCATTTTTAGACTATGAATTTGATCGCGATGACTGGCGAAGAAGTGCAATAGGCGATCGCGTGACTCAAGATCTGTCCAAAATATTGATGAAATTTCAATCTGGCGATCTCGCATCGGCAAATTGCCACTGCTATCGATCGCATAGATTGCGATGGCGACAGGTTGGCGATCGCGTTTGATCACCACACAGAGCTTTTGGCGATGCAAATGCCACCATTGATCGTAGGTAAAATTAGTAATTGCTAGTCCATGACTGTGGGGCTGAAGAGTCTGTGATCGCAGGTTTTCGTAAAGGAAATTAGACAAAATATCCTTTACTTCTGTTGCAGGAATGCGATCGCAGGTTAAATTAGCTGAATTTGGTAATTTTAAATAACTTACTAAAGAAGAAATTGGAATATTGATCTCATTAGTGGCATTGGCGATCGCATAGCCCAAGGCTCCATAAAAACTTTCCTTAAATGGCGTAAGCATACTCACGCAAATCCCTTGCATCCGCATTTCTAAAAATGAACTTTTCATCAGGGCTTTCACACAGCCCTGATTACGATATTCGGGATATGTCCAGACACCACCGATGCCCCCCATCGTCTTAAGACTGCCACGCACCGATTGCTGAAAACTAAAACATTGCAACGCTGCCACAATCTTGCCATCTATTTCTGCAGCTAAGACCTCCTCAGGATTTATCGCTGTCAAATGCGATCGGGGCAAATCTTGATTAGTCCAACGCGAATAGGCATACAAATCCCCCTTGAGAATTTCAAGGCGTTCATTATTATTGATTTTGCGAATTTTCATGAACTAGTTGCTTTTAGATTGATGCGGCAGTGCAAAGCATCCTTACTTATCTCTGTGGATTTATGTTTGCGATCAGCAATTTTCATTATAAAAATCGGTTTTCTGAAAGCTCGCCGTTGGCAAGCTTTCAGAAAACCGATTTTGGTGTTTCCAGAGCCTTCGGTTCTGGAAACACCAAAATCAGTTTCATAATGAGAATTGCTGGTTTGCGATGGCAAGTATGTACAATAGTAAATTATTATTTAAGATAAAGATTTTAAACATCACACATTTAGAGGACTGTTATGGCAGGTACTACTGGAGAACGCCCATTTTCCGACATTATTACTAGCGTTCGTTATTGGCTAATCCATAGCCTTACCATTCCTGCGTTGTTTTTGGCAGGTTGGCTATTTGTAAGCACAGGCTTAGCTTATGACGTATTTGGCACACCACGACCCAACGAGTACTACGCTCAAGATCGTCAGACCGCACCTCTTGTAACCGATCGCTACAATCCCGCCAAAGATATTCAAATGGGTAAATAGTGCTTGGCTCAAAGCATTTCGTTAATTTTGTAGATATAAACTTAAGCTCTAAATTAACGACTCCAAATTAACAACCAAAATCAACGCATCTACTAATTAATAACTATGGCAAGCAATAATCCTAATCAACCCATCCAATATCCCGTATTCACTTTCCGCTGGCTAGCAGTTCACGGTCTAGGAGTTCCTACCGTGTTCTTCATCGGCGCGATCGCAGCTATGCAATTCATCAGCCGCTAATTGAAACCCATTTCAGTTTTGCTTTTTTAAAACAAAACTTTTACCTTTTTCCTTTTACCTTTTTCCTTTTACCTCCCCCCTACCTATGGCTCCTAAAAATCCTAACAGCCAACCTGTAGAGTTGAACCGTACTTCTCTCTTTTTGGGACTACTGCTAATCTTCGTGACTGTTCTACTTTTTTCCAGCTATTTCTTCAACTAGTTTTGCAATTCATTTCATAAAAATCATTTTTATTTGGAGGTTTAATTCATGCTTCAAAATGGACGTATTCCGCTTTGGCTAGTTGCCACGGTTGCTGGTACTGGCGTACTGGTTGTTGTCGGCCTATTCTTTTATGGTTCCTACGTTGGACTCGGATCTGCTAGCTAAATTTCTATAAAAAAAAGGGAGCGCATTTCGCTCCCTTTTTTTTATTCAATCCCTAAAATTGCTTTTTTGTATGCAGGGCGATCGCTAATTCGTTTCATGTAAGCATCGATCGCAGGATAGTCAGCGTAGGATATTTTGATAAACAAAATCGCATAACCAAGAATCGCAGCAACTGCCACATCTGAGACTGAGAAGTTGTCGCCTGCGATATAAGATTGATTTTCGACAATCTTGTTAATACCGCCGAGCAATCTTGGCGTTTCTTTTTCGCGGTTCTCTTCGCCAAACAATCCAGGTCCAAGCGTAGCATTTGCAAATAAGACCCATTGAGAAGCGATCGCTCTTTCTTCTAAAGTTTTTACCTCTGCATATTTATCGGCAAGGTACAGCAAAATTGCTCCTGACTCCCATAGTAGAAAGTCACCATCTGCGATCGCAGGGACTTTGCCAAAGGGATTAATTGCTAAGAATTCGGGCTGTAAATGTTGTCCAACTTGCATGTCAAGCAATTGAAACTCATGGGGAGCTTGCAATTCTTCTAGATACCATTTGACAATTGAGGCGCGACTTCTTGCGCCACCATAGAGCTTTATCATCGGTTTTCTCCAATTTATTTATAGAAGACAAGGATAGTGATTTGCGATACCTCTATCTTCGGATAAGCAATCGCCAGTATATAAGATCGAGGGGACACAGCATGTTCCCCTGATCGCATGAAGCAAAAAAGAGAGAGCTAGAGCTTCGCTCTACCTCTCTCTTTTTTGCTTTAAAGGAGCTTTCGCTATAAATTACGTAATGGAATTTCTTGACCGTAGATAAACTTCTGCTCTAGGTTGTTGCATATTAACCATAGAGCGATCGCGATTACCATAGGAATAGAACTCAACAAAATTACTAGCAAATTTGCGGGGGCAAAAAAGAAGCTAATTAATGGGCTTATAGTCCATGCGATCGCGGCGACAATTTTACTTGCGGTTTTAATTCGTCGCACATTTCTCAACGCTTGACTGCAACTCGCACATTTAGAAGTATGAGAATGATAACGATCTAAGAGCGCCTCTTTAATTAAAGGGAGTGCTAGCTGTTTTCCAGCAAAAGGATCAGCTTCATACCTGTTAACCCATTTGCGCAATTCAGAAACATAGGTATCAGCTGAAGTTGCTAAATAAAAAGCTTTAGCATAATTCCCATTGCTCTCTGGCATAGTAAGAGCTTGCTCTAGATAACGTTCTTGATAGTGCAAAAAAATCTGATCGTCTTCTAGAATTCCATTCTGGCCAATGTGCGAATACCAACGCGGAGTGATACTAATGAAGAATCTCGGAATTGCAGAGCTGAATTGGAAAGGGAATCTGGCAAATAAACGGCATTCCCCCTTGCGAGTTGGAGTGGCATAAACCACTGTCATCGTTCTACCAAATTGTTTGGAAGTGAGATCATGCCACATTGTCGCAGGAGCGATAAAAGTAGTATCTTGTTTCCCTAATTTCCCACGTCTAGGCCCCTCTTCCCATGTACCATTAAATCCATTTTTATTGCTTTCAAGAATCTCTAATACCATTGGAGCCGCATTGGCACGATTACCAACTGACTTATGATGCGTAAATGGAAGATGACTCGCATCAAGAACGTTTTCTAAAAGAGTAAGTGCATCATAGGGCAAGTCACGAAATGTCCCAAAAAGTGTCCATTTTTCCGTCTCGGTTTCTAGAGGTTCGATAATTGGGATTTTGACTTGAGATGCGTTTTCTGGGTTGCCCGCGTAAATAAACAACAGTCCTTGACGCACAGCAGTCGGTAATGCTGCTACACAAGCTCGCTTAGAAGTATGAGCATTTCCTCCTTCGGGTTGCTGGGGAATGCGATCGCAGCTTCCATCACCTTTAAAAGCCCAGCCGTGATAGGGACATTCTAATAAGCCATCTTCAGCAATTCTACCTTCCGACAGAGGCACGAGGCGATGGGGACAGCGATCATCAAAGGCTTTCCATGCATTTGTATGACGATCCCACCAAATCACCAGATCTCTCTCTAACAAGGTGAATTTTGACGGTTTAGCTTTGTCTAAGTCTTCGATATAAAAGACGGGATACCAAACCTCTTTCCAGTCAAAGCGATCAGGATCTAGTCCGCCCGCAGGTAAACTTTGAGCTTGGGAATCGTTATGGTAAAGATTTTCTCTCAGTAAAATATTTGCAGTCATGACAGCCAAAGCGATCGCATTGTAAAGTTATGTATAGTTTAGCCTGTGATCGCAACAAATAGGAAAACAAAGTAGGGTGGGTAATTACCCACCCTACTTTGTTTTCCTATAGCCAGAGAGTTTCGGTTAGGTGAGCATTGCCCACCCTACATCTGCCATGCTTTCATTTTTTCGGGGTTCATAAGTCCGTATGGATCGACCATGCGCTTGAAGTTTAGTTGATCGTAATCAATTGTCTTCATACCTCCATCTTCGAGAATATAGGTGTGAGGATTAGCGATAAATACGCCCTGTGATTCGTGATATTGAATAATTGCATTTAGGCGATCGCTATCGGTAAATCGCACAACTTGAATCGCCGCAGGAATTACGACTCCATTCACCTTAATAAACTCCAAATGCATCATCACTTCATCGCCAAAAAACTCATACATCTGCTGCACAAGTTCTAGTTTCGGATCATTCAAAAATAGGCTCTGGAGATAAGTTAGGGAAGGATCGACAGCACGAGCATGTAGGGTCGTGTGATTCCAAGTGAACTCAACTAGACTGATACCTTTGCTAGCTTCTTGAGCGCTTTTTTCATAACAAATCTCGCCCTGAAATTCTTGAACAAGGCTTGCAAACGGCTCGCGATCGCTCTCAGCAACTAGCACTAGAGCACAATGAGCACCTGTCGGAATATAGCTTTGCAACGCCGCGAAATAGCTTGGAATCGGGGCAGCATGAATGCTAATCATCTTTTTGATGATGCCATCGCTATTGCCGAGGGCTTGCCCAAATCTAGCTGCGGTCATGAAATCGGTGAAGCTAACAATACATTCCATCCATGCATAGGCTGGCGCAAGGGGAACTTCCAGTTCGGTAATAATGCCATTAGTTCCATAAGCATGATTGACCTTTTGGACATCATCACCTCGCAATTCAATGATGCGCGGCTCATCTTCGAGGGTGACTACACGTACAGATCTCAAGTTACCGCGATCGCGCAATTGCCCATACAAAACAGAGCCAATCCCACCACTTCCGCCAGAGATAAATCCACCAACTGTAGCAATTCTATAGGTAGATGGAACCATACGTGATTCCCATCCAATTTCTTGAGCTTTTTTGTCTAGTGTAGCTAGTTTTACGCCTGTCTCTACGCGAGCTAATCCCGCTTTAATCCATTTGATTTCTTGTAGGCGTAATGTCTCTAAAATTATGCCGCCTTTGAGTGGCGTGGATTGTCCATAGTTCCCAGTCCCACTACCGCGCAATGTAAGAGGGATTTGATATTTTACACAGACTTTAGCAATTCTCAATACCTCACTTTCATTTTTAGGACGGACTACAATATCTCCAACTTTGCCAGTCAATAACGGAACAAGCACTGGACTAAAATGAAAATAATCCTCTGAGAGTTTAGCTACTTGAGCAGGATTTGCGATCGCTTCGATGCCAGATAGTTCTTCTAATAGATTTTCTAAAGATATTTGCATATTTACTGATTTTTGTTATCCCACTATCCTAATACCAATCCCCAAAAGTGTAGTTACACTTTCCAGCTTGTGCGCAAAACTTTGTAAATACGTTTATATCCTTAGCCAGAGAAGTTAGATATACAACTCCATTCTGGGTTGCATATTTTTAGAGCAACTAAAGCTATACAATCCAGCTATTTATTTGGAATAGCTGGATCTGTCCTAAGCTCCAAAAAGCAATACCGTTTTGAGTAGTTTAGTGATCGCAATCACTAAACTACTGTGATCAAATTCAAACTAACTCAATGCTGCCATCACCACCTGACGCTTAAAAAAGTTCGACACTAAATTAATTCATCGAGAGATAAGTAAAAAAAGAGCAGAACTAATGTCAGTATTTCACTTCGGCGGATTTATCTTCAAGTTCTACGCTGGTTCGATCGCCGTTTTAGTTTTGGCAAATGCAGTCTCAACCCTTTAATTGTTCTCCCCTCCCAAAATGGATATTTTTCAAATCTTGATTTTTTCTTTTAAGTTTTTGGGTTGTGCGATCGCAATCTTTGTCGCAACCAACGCCGCTTACAGTTATTAAGTTTTCTCCTTGAATAATGTCAAAGCACTCTAACCAATGTGGTTAGGGTGCTTTTTTCTTGGCAATGTGATTGCAATGGTCATAGGCAAGCTGATGTAAATGCTATTTATTATTTATCCTTCTGTTGGTTGATTAAAACTCCTCCTGCTCCAGTGACACCACTTAGGAATGAAAAATAAATAACTTGTGCAAATTAGGATAAGCTCAGACAAAGAGAAAAAAGGAATAATTTTGGGTTATTACAGCGAAGA